>NZ_JBICXQ010000005.1:122127-317871 GCF_043200375.1 Streptomyces sp. NPDC048434
CGGGGGGGGCGCCGGCCGGCGTCTCCGCGCCCCCCCCCCCCCCCCGCGGCCTCCACCCCCCCCCCCGCCCCGCCCCCCCCCGCCGCCCTCTCCAGGCCGTACCGTCGACACTCAGGGGTGGTAGTGCTCGGCGATCTTCGTCGCGACGCCGTCCTCGACGGTGACCCGGACGTCGAGGGAGTTCATCTTGGCGGCCTTCTCCAGCTGTGCTGCGGTGCACGGGGAGGTGCCGTAACCGCTGTCGTCCATGGTGACATTGCCGTTCGACGTGCACATCGCGGCGGCTCCCAGGGCCTTGGTCTGTGAGCCGACGAAGAACGCCTGCTCGGGTCCGGAGGCCGGGGCCACGGTCAGCTTGCCGGGTGCCAGGTACTTCAGGACGCCGTTCCAGGTGCCGCTCACGCCCTTGCCGTGGGGCGCCGAGCCGGCGTCGTCCGCCGAGCCGGAGCCCGCGCCGGCACCGCTCGTGCCGTTGGTGCCGCCCGTTCCGCTGCCGCCGCTCGCCGTGCTGTCGCGACCCGTCTTGCCCTTACTCGCCCCGGCGCCGTCACCGCCGCCCTTCCCGGCCTGAGACGGCTTCCGGCTCGACGCCGACTCATCCTTGGACCCCGGTTCGGCCGCTACGTCGCCGAGGGCTGCGGCCTCGTCCGACAGATCCGAAGGATCGGGGCGCGAGGACACCTTGGTGCTCGCCTTCGTGTCGTCGTCGCCGCTGCCGCAGGCGGTCAACGAGAGTGCGGCAACGGCCACCAGTGAAGCGGCGACGATCCGACGCCCGCGGCGTAAGGCGGTGCCGTCGGCGGTGGCTGACGCGGCGGTGCTGTTGGCGTCTGCGTCGACCTCGGAGGCCTTGTTCCAGGACATGAATCCCCTTTGTGTGCACTCTGCCGCACAGCGTCTCGGCGGAATCGCGCCGTTGCTGCGTTGGCGTGGGCGTGCGCGTTGGTTTCGGCCACGGGCTTCGGACATGGCGTAGCTACCGCTTTCGGTAGCGGTGCATAACCAGCTTGGTCATGGCCGTTGCCGATCCACTAACGCACCACTAACGCAGCTTCCGTTTCCGTGTGTTCACCGGAAACTGACCCTCGGACCGGGGTCTTCCGCAGACGCTTTCCAGGCAGGAGGCAGGAGGCAGGAGGCAGGAGGCAGGAGGCAGGAGGCAGGAGCCGGCAGCCGGCAGCCGGGAAGGGCGTGCGCGGGCCGTTGCGTTGGCCGTGTGGGGTCCTACGCCGCCTCGACGACCTCCGAGCGCACCGCAAGCGTCCAGATCTCCAGCAGCACCGCATACTCCGCCATGTCCTGAGCCGACCACGCGATTCCGCGACGGGCGCGTACAAATCGCCGGATCGATTCATTCGCTTCGGAAGCAGGAACGGGCGCACCCGTAGGGGCAGAAGGAGTTGGGGACATATGAGCCATGCTAGGGGCAGACACTGACAACGCAGACCCACGCGCGGCGTCCCCGTGCCCGCAGCGGGTGCCCCTGCCGATGTCCCTACGTCACCTCAACTTCTTGACCAGCAAAGACAGTCGGCCCTCCGCGCGGCCCCACTGTCCGCATGTGTCCATTCCCACACGCTCCGCGATCACCCGGGGTGACGGAGGAAGCCTGCACGCCAACTCCGGGCGGGCATCGCCGACAAGCCCACTCACCCACAGCTCCGCCTTCAATGGAGGAAGAGGCAGAACGGGTGCCCCGCCGGATCAAGAAGCACCCGGACATCGTCCTGCGGCTGGAATTCGGGGCGTGACGCACCCGCCGCGACGGCATACGCCTCGGCCTCCGCAAGGTCATCGACCCGAATGTCGAGATGCAGCATCTTCTGCTGTTCCTCAGGACGTTCCGGCCACACGGGGGCTTGATATCCCGGCTCGGACTGGAACGAGAGCCCCGTACCTCCGTCCGGGCAGCTGAGCAGTACCCAGTCCGGTTCACTGGACTTCACCTCCCATCCGAGGAGCCGCTGATAGAACTCCGCAAGCGCATGGGCATCCGGGCAATCCAGCGCCACCGTCGCAAGCGAAAACCAAGGCTTCCCCATCGCCATTGCTCCCATCGCCCCCATCCACACACCGGCACCTGACCATACGGCTCGGCCCCCTGATCGTGGCGTGCCCAGGCCGACGAGGAGGTCCGCGCCGTGGCCACACGAGCGTTACCCCAATCGGGTGAGGTGTGAAGCCGCCGTCGCGACCGGATTCCGACGGCCGCATCCTCGTCGTCACGCATGTGTAAGCGAGCGCAGCCTCATCGTTTTCGGGTCGATCTCGGTCGAGGTGGCGCTCCACGAGCACACCGCCGAGTTCCGCCGGACCCGTCGTTGTCAGTGGTGCCCCCTACCGTGGCTCTCGTAAATATCCGAGCTGCTGGCGCTTCTCGGACCCGCCCCGCTTCCGTGAACAGCGCACGGGAGCGGGGCCACCAATCCGGTCGGCACGCGGAGCTAAGTGATGCGCGACGCGGTGGGGGCGACCTTGATCCCAGCCCTGGTCGGTCCTCGGCGGGGAAACGGACGTTTTCGCGTCCTCCTCAGGCGCGCCGGGCGGGTGTGGGTGACGATGGAATGGCCGAGGTGCAGCGGCGCCCGTGCAGCGGCGGTGGGGGAGCGACGCTTGGAGCACCTGCCGAATCGTGTCGGGAGGCCCCGATGGATTATCCGGAATGCTATGAGCTGGTATTTCAAGCCCCTGCCGTCGAGGACGACGTGGTGATCGTCCATCGTACCGAGCGGGCTGGAGCGGGCGGCTATCCGGTCTACGAGGACGAATCCGGAATCGTCCGCGCGGAGATCAGCGACCGGGGTGAAGTTCGCATGCAGGCCAGCGGGGGACATCAGATGCTGCGGACGCCGCTGCTGGCGCGACCCCTGACCCCGTGAGGTCTCGCAGGAGCCTGTCCGGCGGACGGGAACGCGCGCTCACCGTCACGCTGTGTTGCGGAAACTTTGCACTGGGTGTGTTTCCGGGCGCTGAGTCCGCGTGGCGCACCTCGGAGCGATAGATCTCTCGGCAGTCAGCTGCATGCCGTGTTCGTCGCTCCCCCCATGCCGTGCGCACAGGGGCGCGTCGCCCCCCCCGATCGGCACACGCACGCCAGACGCGTCGCCCCCCGATCGGCATGCGCACGCCAGGCGCGTCAGCCTGATCCGCACATCCGCACACTGACCCCAGGAGTATCGACTGGTCCGCGCTGCGGCTCAGAGGCCCCGCAGATGGTTTCGTTTTTGAGGCGTCCGTCGGCCGTCGGGCATTGTCACCTTCCCGCTGCCCCAGGTGTTCCGGCGGTCCTCAGTGCCTTCGCTGTCCGTGCCGGCCTCGCTGACCTCACCGTTCTCGGCGGGGTCGGGCTCGGCGTCGGGTTCGGATGGCGATGCGGAGGAAGGCGTCTGGCCTCCCAGCACGGCCATGGCGCGTTCGAGCGTCTCACCGGTGACCTGCATCCGGATCCTGGCCAGTCGTTCTAACTCGCTACGCGACACCACGTCAGCGTACCTGCCGTGAGTTCAAACCTCGGCACGACCCAAGAATCCGTGACGATAGGGGAGTTGGCGGACGCATCACCCTCAACCCGGCGGGCTGTCGGACTCCCACACGTACGACCTGGTTCGCGAGCCCGGTGTCGGCAGTTGAGCAGTATTCCGTCCAACACGTCCCTCCCTGGCGGGGCGTTGGGCGGTGGCGTAGTGCGGTGGCGTAGTGCGGTGGAGAAATGCGTGGCAGCGGTTCGCGACCCGCTGCTTGGATGCGCGGTGTGACTTCCTTGGAGCTGGCTGACCGTCGTGAACTGCTGGAACGGCTGGAGCATTACTACGATGCCGTGCCCCGATCCGGTGCCCGGACCGAGGACTTCGGGGCGCTGACGTTGTTCGTCCGGGAGGGGAGGGATGGCCCTTCTATGCCCGCCCGGCCCTGGGGTGGCGCGGAGAGGTGAGTGCTGCCGAGGTGAACCGGGTGCGCGCCCGGCAGCGGGAACTGGGCATTCCGGAGAGTTTTGAGTGGGTGGCCGAGACTGCGCCCACGCTGAAGGCCGCGGTCGAGCAGGCGGGGCTTTCGGTGCGCGCACATCCCTTGATGGTGCTGGGCCGGGACGTCCCGACCCCCGATGTGTCCAAGGTGGCCGACGGTGTGGAGCTGCGGACCGTCGGGCCGGACGATCCTGTGCTGCCCAGCGCACTGGCCGTCCCGCACCTGGCCTTCGCCGATCCCGGGACCGGTGTCGGTGTGGCTGGGGTGCGGGAACTGGCCGAGGCGGTCCGGGGCAGTGCCGGAGACGGCACGGTGGAACGCTCGGCCGCACGCATCCGGGCCGGTCTGACGTGTGTCGCCGCCGCGGTGGCGGACGGCAGGGCGCTGTGCGCCGGTCAGCACCAGCCGGTCGGGAAGGTCAGCGAGATCGTCGGCGTCGGAACTCTGCCGACCGCACGCCGCCGTGGTCTGGGGCTCGCGGTCACCGCGGCGCTGGTGTCCGACGCGCGATCGCGAGGCGTCGAGACCCTCTTCCTGTCCGCGGGCGACGACGATGTCGCGCGGATCTACGCCCGGCTCGGCTTCCGCTTCGTGGCCACCGCACTGATCGCCGAGCCCGCCGAGTAGGGCTCGCGGACGTCCGTCACCCGTGATGCGCCACGGCCGTACGGGTTACGGGGCGTCGGCGAGAGCGCGGGTGACGGCCGCTTCGGCGTGCAGCCGGGTGGTCGGAAAGAGCGGAACCGGGCTGTGCTCCGGTTCGATGAGCAGCTCGATCTCGGTGCAGCCCAGCACGATGCCCTCCGCTCCGGCAGCGACGAGGTCACCGATGACGGCCTGGAACGACTTCCGGGATTCCTCGCGGACGATGCCGAGGCACAGTTCCTCGTAGATCACGCGATGGACGGTGCTTCTCCCGGCGGCGTCCGGGACGAGCACATCCAGCCCATGGCTTTCGAGTCGGCCGCGGTAGAAGTCCTGCTCCATGGTGAAGGCGGTGCCCAGCAATCCGACGCGGTGCAGGCCGCTGGTACGTACGGCGTCTGCCGTGGTGTCGGCGAGATGCAGCAGCGGGACGGTGACGGCAGCGGACACTTGGTCGGCGACCTTGTGCATGGTGTTGGTGCAGAGCAGCAGCATGTCCGCGCCGGCCGACTCCAGTGCTCCGGCGGCCTCGGCGAGCACCTCGCCGGCCTGCTCCCAGCGACCTTCAACCTGCAGCCGTTCGATCTCCGCGAAGTCCACGGAGTAGAGCACACACTTCGAGGAGTGCAGGCCGCCCAGACGCTCGCGCGTCAGCTGATTCAGCAGCCGGTAGTACTCCGCCGTGGACTCCCAGCTCATGCCTCCGAGCAACCCGATGGTCTTCATCGGGCCACCCTTGCACAGGATGCGGGCTGTTACGTCATCTCAACCCGGGCGCCGTTGCTCACCGCAACTCGCCGAGGGTGTTATGCCGTCGTCCTGAGCCTCTCGCGGGTGGAGGCCGACAACGGCTTGATCCGCATGGGGGATGCCGTGCGGGCGCCGGCCGGGGCGAGCGCCGATGGGATCGATGCATTGGTATGGACATGTTCAATGCGCTGCCCATAACCTGACGTTGGTCTAGACCGCAGCTCTGGCGGTCGTTGCCGCAGTTCTGGTTGCAGCTGTAGTTGAAGCTGCCGTGCGTTGCCGTCCTACTCGTCCTTGTCCGTGAACGTGTCGCTTGATGATCCGTGTCCCCACGCCCGTACCGCGAGGACGGTTGCGGCATCTCCGACCACACGTCGTCAACTGGCGGAGTCCGTAAGGCGATTCGTCAACTCGGCCATCCCCCCACACGCAGTGGCCCCTCCTGCCCGGAGTGCGGCCGCGCGAAGGAGTCACCGCAATGAGATCACGTATTGCCGCATTGCTGAGCGCCGCCGCCGTAGCCGCGAGCGTGGCCCTCGTCGTGCCGACGGTGCCTGCGGCCGCCACGGTGGGCTGCTCCGACTGCGCCGCGGCTCCCGCCGGGGCTGATGCCCGGGCGGAGGGGTTCGTCGTCAGCGAGGCGCAGTTCAACCAGATGTTCCCGAACCGGAATTCGTTCTACACCTACAGTGGCCTGACCGCGGCCCTCAGCGCTTATCCGGAGTTCGCGAACACCGGGAGCGACACCGTGAAGCGCCAGGAGGCCGCGGCCTTCCTCGCGAACGTCAGTCACGAGACCGGTGGCCTCGTGTACGTGGTGGAGCAGAACACCGCGAACTACCCCCACTACTGTGACGCCAGCCAGCCGTACGGGTGCCCGGCGGGTCAGGCCGCCTACTACGGCCGTGGTCCGATTCAGCTCAGCTGGAACTTCAACTACAAGGCCGCGGGCGATGCGCTCGGCATCGACCTGCTGCACAATCCCTATCTGGTGGAACAGGACGCCGCCGTCGCCTGGAAGACCGCCCTTTGGTACTGGAACACGCAGACCGGGCCGGGCACCATGACCCCGCACCAGGCCATGGTCAGCGGCGCCGGGTTTGGTGAGACCATCCGCAGCATCAACGGCTCCCTCGAATGCAACGGCGGCAACCCCGGCCAGGTACAGAGCCGGATCAACAGCTACCAGAGCTTCGTACAGATCCTGGGGACCACGCCTGGCGGCAACTTGAGCTGCTGACGAGTGGTGCGGTCGGCAATCAGTGGTCGACATATCGGTGGTCGGCATTCCGACGGTCGGCATACGTACAGGGGCTGGTCGTGAGCGGCGGCCGCCTTGCCGGCCGCCGGCCGTTCCAGCGCACCGGACGGTGTTCCGTTCCCCGGTCCAGCATTCCGGTGCGCTGGACGAGCCCGACGAGCCCGACGAGCTGACGAGCCTGACGAGCCGACCAGTCCGACGAGCCTGACGAGCCGACCAGTCCGACGAGCCCGGTGTCCATGGCTCCATGGCTCCATGGCCAGGTCGGGGCGGGGCGCTGCCCGCCGTCCCCGAGCTGGTTGTGCCGCGCATAGGTCGTCAGCAGCGAGCGTGGGCGGTGATGTCCGCACTGAATTCGTCGATCATTGCGGGGGTGACGGTCGGCCGGCACTGGGCGATGGCGGCGAGATAGTCCTCGGTGGTCGCCCCGAGCCGACCGTGCGCCCCCGCACCGACGCCGATCGCCTCCAGGTCCCGCTCGAAAGACGTCTGGGCGGCCACCCGGGCGGTGTGCTCGATGTCGGCCGGGGTGAACAGCTCGCTGGCCGCCACCAGCGCCGCGACATCCACCTCGGCCCTGCCGTCCGTGTACCGGGACCAGATCGCCGACCGGGCCGCCGTGTCCGGCGTACCGATCGGGATCAGGTAGTCGAACCGACCGGGGCGCAGAAACGCCGGGTCGAGCGAGCGGACGGAGTTGGTCGCGCACACCAGCAGCCGTTCGTCCCGCTCCCGGAAACCCGGTATGAGCTTGAGCAGCTCATTGGTCACACCGTGCAGCCCGCCCGGCTGCGCGGGCTCGCCGCGGACCGGCGCAATCTCCTCGACCTCGTCGATGAAGACGAGGACCCGTTCCAGTTCCGCGATCCGGGCGAATGCGCTGCGCAGGGCCGCCGCCAGATTGCCCTCGTCGGCCAGACGGGACGGAAGCAGCTCGACGAACGGCCAGCCGAGTCTGGCGGCGATACCCCGGGCGAAGGTGGTCTTCCCGGTTCCCGGCGGACCGAACAGCGCGATCGCCCGCGGTGGCCGGACGCCGTGCCGGGCGGCTCGCTCCGGCTCCGCCAGCGGCAGCACGACACGCCGCTCGATGAGGTCCTTCTCCGCTTCCATGCCGGCCACCTTGGCCCACAGGTCGGTGGGCAGGAACCGTCCGCCGAGGTCTTCCAGGAGGCTGGCCGCGGGCCCGTGGTGCGGCTCGACCTTCTCGAAGTAGGCGACGGCGGGCTGCCGCGTATAGCCCGCGTTGAGCAGTCCCTCCCCGAGCAGATCCTCTTCGGGGAGCACATAGGCGATACGGCTCACCCGGGCCGCGATCAGCCGCCGCTCCAGCTCCACCAGCAGCGCACTCGCCAGCCCCCGGCCACGCCAGGCCGACGAGATCGCGATCCGCATCACCCAGCCCCGCTCACCCGCCACACACGCGAGCGCCGTGCCGATGGGCGCACCCTGGTGGACGGCCACCACGGCGGGCTGCCGAGAGGTCAGCGCACTGATGCACTCGGCGAGCGAGAAGACGGACTCCTGCCCGAGCTCGGCCGTGGAGTCGATCAGGTGGACCACTTCGGCGAGATCGTTCTCGCGGTAGTCGTGGATGAGCCAGTTCACCGGTACCGCCCCTCATTGGTGATGTTGGTGATGTGGTGGCAGTGAGGCTAGGGGCGGCGGCGGAGCGGGTCCCGCTCCATCGTGAACAATCCGGGGCGTGGATCGCTACGGTCCGTATGTAGCCAGATCCGCCGCGGCCACGGTCGAAGCCCGGTCGCGTTCACCCGGACCGCTCGGCCGGCAGCTCCACGAGACGCGCGGGAGCTCGACGAGGTGCGGTGGGCGGGCAGCCCCACGGTGCGCGGCTCGACGATGCGGGGGTGGGTCGGCGGTGCATTGGCTCTACCGCGTCTGCATCGGTCGCATCCTGACGTCGGTGTGGGTGATGCCCGGCCAAGCGAGTCGCTGGCGGTCATCCGGATTCGAGCGCGATACGGGGAGGGGAGCGCGGTGCACCCGAGGCAGGGGTCCCCCCTCTGACCGGCAGGAATCGGCTGGCTGGCCAGGCCCGGCCGATGGCATGCTGTCCGGCGTGAACGGACCTGAGATCCATGTCAGCTTCGCCGCTGAGCTGCACCTATTCGTCGCCTCGGAGCACACCACGACCACCCCTGCGTCTGTGGTGACCGACGGGTCATCGACGCTCGGCCATGTCGTCGAGTCGCTCGGTGTCCCGCTCACGGAGGTGGGGCGACTCGTCGTGGACGGCGTCGAGGTTGCCGTCTCCCATGTCCCTGGGGCGGGCGAGAACATCGAGGTACAGGCCGTCGAGCGCCCGCAGCGGATCGCCGGCGCGCCCCTGAGGTTCCTGCTGGATGTGCACCTCGGCACCCTGGCCCGCAGGTTGCGGCTGCTCGGCGTCGACGCGGCGTACACGAACGAGGACCCCGGTGACGCGGCGCTGGCCGCGCTCTCGGCGAAGGAGCGACGGGTGCTGCTCTCCCGGGACCGGGGACTGCTGCGACGCCGGGAGATCTGGGCGGGCGCATTCGTCTACAGCGACCGGCCCGACGACCAACTCCGGGACGTACTGGGCCGCTTCGCCCCCACACTCGCCCCGTGGACGCGCTGCACCGCCTGCAACGGACGGCTGGCGGACGCGGACAAGAACTCGGTCCGGGAGCAGCTTGAACACGGCACTCAACGTACGTATGACGTCTTCGCGCAGTGCACTGCCTGCGGGCGCGTCTACTGGCGAGGGGCACACCACGCACGGCTGGAGGCAATCGTCGAAAAGGCGCTCCGGGACAGCACGACCTGAGGTGAGGGCGGACCGACACTCGATATTTCATGGGGACGTGAGACCGCCTGCCG
Source organism: Streptomyces sp. NPDC048434 (assembly GCF_043200375.1). NCBI lineage: Bacteria > Bacillati > Actinomycetota > Actinomycetes > Kitasatosporales > Streptomycetaceae > Streptomyces > Streptomyces sp. NPDC048434. The sequence continues at coordinate 131,612 of NZ_JBICXQ010000005.1, forward strand.
GCTCCACCCGTCGGCCGTACGAATTCCTCAGTTCGGGTGAGGGCGGCCTTGGGGCTCCTGTGGCGCACCCGTGACGACCCGCGGAGCGCCCGTGGAGGACGGTCCACGTGCGTGTCCATTAATTGCCGGGTGATCACGGCACCGGACGCACGGCGAAGTTCGTGCGGATCGGTTGCGGACTGTGCCTCAACTGGCTCTGACGGCAGGGCATTTCGGAGTTTGAAGATCGGGACCGGGCGAGCCGAGGCGTTCCGGACCATGGGCTACCGGACCGCTACCGGTCCGTCTCACTGGTGCCGCCATAGTGGACCACGGTTTCCGCATCGGGTTCCGCTGCGCGGCGGGCCGCGGAACGAACCTTCCCTGTCGGGGAGTTCGTCCCTTGCCTGCTCTTCGCGTAGTACGGAGTGACCGCATCCCGCCAGGGCTGCGACCGCAGGCACACGGGCTCGTCGGCCACGTCCGTATCGACCGCGTTGAGTTCACCCACGCAACCCATCGCCGAACGCCCTCGTGTCGTCGCAGTTGTCGCAGTCACCGTTCGCCGCAGTCGCCGTCACCGCGGTCAGCACAGCCATCGGGGCCTTCGGCGTGTCGCGGAGAATCCCGCTCGGCGGGCTCGTTCAGGGCTGAATTGCGGTGCCGTGGAGGGGCGCCGAAGTGCCTCTAGCCCACTCGTTGCGCGACACGCCGACGACGCGCGCCATCCAACGGGTGAATCCGCCGCCTCCGGCCACCCGAAGAGCCCATGGCGTCCCTCGAATGCGACGTTCTCCGGTGGTGCGAGGTCGCAATCAGGCTGACGGTGATCACGTCGCCACTGCGATCCGATGAGCCGGCAAAGAGTCAGCCTTCGCAGTCGCGTCGAAAGGAACTTGTCCCCATGCGCACTGCTCGCACCCTGTTCGCCTCAGCCGCCATTACGGCGGTGCTTGCAATCTCCGCTCCCGCTGCGAACGCCATGATCACGGCGGACATTGCCTCGGACAGCGCTTCTTCCGCCACCAACAACGACCACGACAGGAACGGCGACCGCGACCACGGTCGGGGCAACGACAACTGCCGCGACCACGGCCGCGGCGGCTACGGCGACCGTGACCACGGCCGTGACAACGGACGTGACAACGGTCGCGGCAACGGACGTGACAGCGGACGTGACAGCGGACGTGACAACGGACATGACAACGGTCGCGGCAACGGACGTGACAACGGAGGTGACCACGGCCGCGGTGGCTACGGCGACCGTGACCACGGCGGTGACCACGGCGGCGCCCACTGCCGCGACGACCGGATGCCGAGCGGCGGTGTGCACACCGGCGGCGGCGCCATGGCCAAGACCGTGATCGGTGACTGGGACCAGGGCAGCGGCTACGGCGACGACCACGACAAGCACGGGCGTGGCGACCGCGAACACGGCCGCGGCGACCGTGACCACGGCGGCGGCGACCGCGACCACGGCCGCGGCGGGTACGGCGACCGTGACCGCGACCACGGCCGGGGTGGCTACGGCGACGGTGACCACGACAAGGGTGGCTACGGCGACTACGGCCGCGGCGACCGCAAGCCTCACGGTGGCATCCACACCGGTGGTGGCGGCATGGCGACCGGCAGCGGTCTGGCCGCCGGCTCCGTGCTGATGCTCGGTGGTCTCGGTGCTGGTGCGTACATGCTGCGTCGTCGCAACACCTCGGGCGCTGCGGCGGCCTGACCCGGCTGCCCCACACGGGGGCCGCTGCGCTGTCGCGGCCACCGTTCCTCGTGGACGGTGGCCGCGGCGATTGCATCACCGCTGCCCCTCACGCCTCGTCGTCCCCCGGTTCATGAAAGGCACCCTCAATGACCGCCCAGCAGTCGCCCCAGCCGAATTCGAACCCGTCCCGGACCACCCCCGCGTCCCGCCCCGTCGGCCGCGGTCTGCTGTGGTCTGCGGGAGCGTTCCTGCTGGGCTCCCTCCTCGTCTACAACTCGGTGGACACCTCGGCGGACCCCAAGCCGCCGTCCCACCACACCGTGGCTTCCTCCGCCACACCGCGGCCCTCCGCCGCCGCGGCAGTTCCTGATCTGGCCCTGCCCCGTTCCGCTCCGAAGCGCGTGTCGATCCCGACGATCGCCGTGGACGCGCCCTTCACCCCGCTGACCATCGGCCCGACCGGGCAGCTCGACGCGCCGCCCGCGGGGGACAAGAACCTCGTCGGCTGGTACAAGGACGGTGCGACGCCGGGCGAGCGCGGCTCGGCGATCATCGCCGGTCATGTGGACACCAAGACCGGACCGGCGGTGTTCCTGCAACTTGAAGCGCTCAAGCCCGGTGCCCTGATCAACATCACCCGTGAGGACGGCATGGTCGCGAGCTTCAAGGTCGACTCCATCGAGACCTACAGCAAGGCGAAGTTCCCCAGCGACCAGGTCTACGCCGATGCTCCCACCGCGCAGCTCCGCGTGATCACCTGCGGTGGTGCTTACGACAGGAAGGTCAAGGACTACGTCGACAACATCGTGGTGTTCGCCCACCTCGCCTCGTACCGACACGTCTGAGCCTTTCCGACACGCCCGAGGGGCTCTCCCTCTATCCCCGAGGCAAACACAGACACGCCAGGACAAGCCCAGGCCGACCCCCTCGTCGGCCTGGGCTTTGTCATGGCCGGGGCCGGGGTGGGAGTGGCAGCAGAAGGGGGAGGGGCGAGCCGCTCGCGCGCGGGGCATGGGCGGGCGTTGCGCGGGTCGACGGGGTGGGCCGGGCCGATCGCGGGCTGGTGAGGTCCGGTCAGGCGGCTCGTCGCATACGAGGCAGCGGCCGGGACGGGGCCGTGCTCGGTGCTGAGGTACACCCGTCGGTTGGGTCACATGGTCGGGGCGAGCCGGCCTCGCGGGGGCGCGCCGCATCCAGAGGCGGCCGGGCAGCTCGACACATGGGAACTGTCCGTCTTCCGTGAACGGGGTAACGACCCCGTCGCGCAACTTTTCCGGTTCGCCTTGCCGGTCGCGGTCCAGCACCCATGGCCCTCCATGGCCTTACCAGATCACGCGCTCTGCCACCCCGGCGGAGAACGGGAAGGGGACAGCTGACGGCTGTGGGGTGGGTGGCATCGGGCAAGAGGACTGCGGCGGCGCGTCGGCGCCGCCGGGCCCGGCCGCGGGGCCGGGGGACGGCCTCCGCGGCAATCGGGCCGCCGTGCGCACCACATCGGCCTCGCCGGGCTGCCCGGGGCCGGGACCGCCTGCGAGGCCGGCACGGAGGCTGCCCGGGACCGTGGCCCGCCGGAGACCGACGCCGCCCGGCGCCGATGCTCACCCGGTGGCGAGGCCGCCTGACATCGATGCCCGTCCGGTACCGAGGCCGTCCGGTACCGAGGCCGCCTGGCACCGAGGCCGCCTGGCACCGAGGCCCGCCCGGTACCGAGGCCGCCCGGCACCGAGGCCGCCTGGCACCGAGGCCCGCCCGGGGACCAAGGCCCTCGTCGTACTGCCCGTCAGATGTCCGACGGCCCATGGAACGGCGGTGAGATTTCACCCACCCTCGGCTTCCGGAAATCCGCCCCGGCCCCTTAAGCCGACAGCCTGTCAGGCCGTCGTGCGACACGCGGTGCCGTGGCTTTCTCCCGATACGGAATGCCCGGGGAAATAATGAACCGTCGAAGAAACCATGGGCGCGCCCATGATGTTCCCGAGTGTATTCATGAGGCACCCGATGCCGCCCTGTTGACGGGAAGAAATGAGCGCTGGACGCCAAGGACCGTCGCACCCGCGCAGGGGCCGGAAGCCGGCCCGCGGAGGCACTCCCGCCACCGACCGCATGCTCCGCATTCTGCTGCGCCGCCGCAAACAGCCGCTGAGCGCCGAGGATGTGACGATCACCGACAGACCCGCCGTACGCCAGGCGGTGTCGGCAGCGGCCCTCGGCAACACCATGGAGTGGTTCGACTTCGGGGTCTACGCCTATCTGGCCGGCACCTTGGGCAAGGTCTTCTTCCCGTCGAGTTCCCCCGGGGCCCAGGTGGTGTCGACCTTCGCCACATTCGCTGCGGCATTTCTCGTCCGGCCGCTCGGCGGCTTGGTATTCGGCCCGCTCGGCGACCGTATCGGCCGTAAACGCGTGCTCGCCGCCACCATGATCATGATGGCGATCAGCACCTTCGCCGTCGGATTTCTGCCCACCTACAACACCATCGGCTTCGCGGCGCCCGTTCTGTTGCTGATCTGCCGTCTGGTTCAGGGGTTCTCCACCGGCGGGGAATATGCGGGAGCCACCACCTACATTGCCGAATACGCACCGGACACCCGCCGCGGATTCCTCGGCAGCTGGCTCGACTTCGGCACCTTCGTCGGATATGCGCTCGGCTCCGGACTGGTGACCCTCCTCACGGCGGTGCTCGGTGCGGACGGCTTGGTGGACTGGGGCTGGCGGCTGCCGTTCCTCGTCGCCGGACCGCTGGGGCTCATCGGCCTGTACATGCGGCTGAGGCTGGAGGAGACCCCGGCCTTCCAGCGTGAGGCCGAACAGGCACATCACGATGCGGAGGAGGCCGTCGCGGCGGGCGGCGAGGACCCGGTGGAGGAGGCCCGCCAGTCCGGTAAGGGGCGGCTGAAGGAGATCTTCACCCAGCACTGGGAGGCCGTGCTGATCTGTATGGGCCTGGTGCTGCTCTACAACGTCACCAACTACATGGTGACCTCGTACCTGCCGACGTTCATGGCCGAGACGCTCGGTCAGGACGCCACCACCGCCCAGCTGCTCATCCTCGGCACCATGATCGTTGTGGTGCTCACCATCACCACCGTGGGCCGTACCTCCGACCGATGGGGCCGCCGGCCCGTCTTCATGGCGGGCAGCGCCGCCATGATCGTCCTCGCCGTCCCCGCGATGCTTCTCATCCGCGCCGGCGGCATCCTGCTGCCGGCCTTCGGGTGCCTGATCCTGGGGCTCCTGCTGGTGTGCTTCGCGGGTACGTCCGCCTCGACCCTGCCCGCACTGTTCCCGACCCGGCTGCGCTACGGCGCGCTGTCGATCGCCTTCAACATCTCGGTCTCGCTCTTCGGCGGCACCACCCCGCTCATCGCCTCCGCGCTGGTGCAGGCGACCGGCAACGACATGATCCCCGCCTACTACCTCATGGTCGCCGGCGTCATCGGGCTCATCGCCACCTTCTTCCTCCACGAAACGGCCGGAAAGCCGCTGCGTGGCTCCGGCCCGATGGTGGAGAGCGAGGAGCAGGCTCAGGAGCTGGTGGCCAAGAGCCGCACCGAAGCGGGGCGGCGGGCCAGGGACCTCTGGCTCCGGTTGCGGCACCCATGGGCGCGGCATTGAGCGTGACGACGGGCAGGAGGCTCAGTGGCGTGACGGTGCCCGTCGCTCACCCGGCCGGCGCAACCACCCGGACCGGTCCAACGCCCGGGAGCTATCCCTGAACTCTGCCGTACCAGCGCCAGCTGGTGCGGCGAGGGTGCCCCGGTAGTTCGGCGCGTCCGGTGGCCCACAGCAGCGTGTGCCAGGGATCGGCGGCCTCCGGGGCGTCCGGAAACAGCCGGGCGAGCACCCGTGCGCACACGTCGGCGGGCGGGTTCCAGGAGAGCTGGAGCCCCTCCGCCAGGTCGTAGGCGTGCACGAGGGTCTCCACGGTGCCCATGGCGGCGAAGCCCTCGGGGTCCGACACCCCGAACACGTGGTGGGCACGCACCTTCGGCGGCGTCGTCCGCGCCATGGCCACCAGCAGAGCGCCGCTCGCCTCCAGCACCTGCAGCAGCCCCGCAGGGCCCGCCGCACGGTCGGCATGCACGGCGTTCGCGGGGCCGCCGGGCCGCCGGCTCTCCCACACAAAGGGCACATTGCCCTCCAACGGCGGCCTCCGGGGGCCCAGTTGGGCGGCGTAGGCGAAGAGATCGTCGCTGAGGTGCTCGACGGTCTCCCAGCAGTCCCACTCCAGCGAGCCTGCCTTGCGGTCCCACGCCGCCGGCGGCGCCTCGCGCAATACGGCCACCGCGAGCTGTACGGCGCGGTCAAGATCGTCCGCGGCGACGGCGGCCGGCTGGAGTGCGACTTCGGTTGATCGGGACATACGGGGACCGTACCGCGAGCGCGGGGGAGTGCGGGCCGACCGGGCCCGCTGGTGGTCGTGCTACGGATCTGACGGTCTATCGTAGGCGCATGTCCGCGCCTGAACTGATCCGTATCGTCTCCCGCGACTCGCCGATGGCCCTGGCCCAGGTGGAGCGCGTCCGCGCCGAACTCGGCGCCCTCCACCCCGGCATCGCCACCGAGGTCATCCCGGTCAAGACGACCGGCGACCGCTGGATGGGCGCCCTCTCCCAGGTCGAGGGGAAGGGAGCGTTCACCAAGGAGGTCGACGCCGCCCTCCTGGCCGGTGAGGCGGACCTCGCGGTGCACTGCGTCAAGGACATCCCGGGCGACCGCCCGCTGCCGGCCGGCACCACCTTTGCCGCGTTCCTCGAACGCGATGACGTCCGGGACGCGCTGATCCACCCCGACGGGCTCACTCTCGACGAACTGCCCGACGGCACCCGGATCGGTACCTCCTCGGTCCGCCGGATCGCGCAGCTCGCCGCTTCCCATCCGCACCTGCAGTGTGTGCCGATGCGCGGCAACGCCAACCGCCGCATGGAGAAGCTCGCGGCCGGTGAGGCGGATGCACTGCTGCTGGCCGTCTCCGGTCTCGAACGCATCGGCCGTACGGACGTGATCACCCAGATCCTGTCGGTGGACGAGATGTGCCCGCCCATCGGCGCGGGCGTGCTGGCGCTCCAGTGCCGCGAGGGCGACACCGACACCATCGACGCCGTCAGCGGTCTCGGCCATCCCCGGACCTTCCAGGAGACCACCGCCGAACGCATGCTGCTGCACGTGCTGCAGGGCCACTGCAACAGCCCCATCGCCGGTTACGCCAAGACCGACGGCCGCGGTGAACTGTCGCTGCGGGCCTGTGTGTTCACCCCGGACGGCAAGACGGTTCTCAACGCGCACGAATGGGCCGGCCCGCTCACCCCGGAGACGCTCGGCACGTCCGTGGCCGTCGCCCTGCTGCGTCAGGGCGCCCGCGAGCTGATCGACGGGATCGCGCACTGAGGTCCGTGTCCCACCTGGGCCGGCGAGCTCTGACCGAGGTGGGAGACCGGTTGGGGGGCCTTCAGCGGGCGAATGCTGCTGATACGCGGGCTTGGTCCTCTGTGGTGAAGGCGAAGGTACTGGCCGGATTTCGGTAGGAGTGCGTGCCGTCGTTGGCGAGAACTCCGTTGTGGGTGGTCCAGGAAGTGGGGCCGGTCGGGCCTTGATCTTCGACGAGCGCAGCCGCAAGGTCGTGAGGCGCCTCGGCGGAGGTGCGGGCATCGAGTGCGGCTGCCAGGCGTGGCATCGCGCTATCCGGGAGCTCGTCGTCTCCCATGGCGGGCAGCAGAAGCAGGAGGCGGGCGTGTGGGTCGGTGGTGCTGCCCCCGGCCAGGCCGTTGTCGGCAGCGCTGATCAGCTCGGACCAGGACATGGCCGGTCCCATGAAATGCCCGTCGTCCCGCGCGAGAAGCAGGGCACGTTCCCAGGCCGGGTGGTGCAGGAGGTAGTCGACACCGGGGTCGTCGTTGTCGGTGCGATAGACGACGTGGAGACGGTGCTCCGCGCCCAGCGGGATCGTGAAGACGGGCCAGTTCACTCGTTCCGTCAACTGCCGGTGGAACTCCTCGGCCGCGTCGTGGTCGGCGCCGAAGAGCAGCTCTTCCGTCTCCTCGCGCTGAGCGATGGAGTACAGGTGGCCGGGCCAGAAGAGGGCTGGCTTGAGCAGTTCCGGCTCGGGTGTGAGCGGTCCGCATGCGTACCCGGGTATCTCCATCATGGCGGTCATCATGCCGCGTGGCTGTGTTGGGGTCGGAGGGGACCACCGTTGGGGTGGACGGGCATGCTCTGTCCACCCCAACGACGGCCGTCGGCTCAGCCCTTCAGGCGGGTGATTGCCGGTACGAGGTCTCCTTGTTCGGAGATGCCGGCGGCCCAGAGGTCGGCGCTCTTGGGCACCGTGGTGAAGCTCCGTACGACGATGCCCGGAGTGGAAGCCGTGTCCCACTGGTTCGTCTTCCCGTTCCACCGCAGGGCCACGGTCGCGGGGCCCTTACCGCCGACGGCCCACAGATCGCCGTTCGCCGCCTTGCCGACGGCACGCAGCCGGCCGTCCGCCACGTCCGGCGTTTTTGCCGCTGTCCAGGCGGTGCCGTTCCAGTGCACCGCGAGGGGACGATCCGCGCTACCGGACGTGCTGCCGCCCACCGCCCAGATGTCGTCGGAGGCGAACGCGGTGACTCCGCCGAGCCAGTTGTGGGACTTCTGAGGGCCCGGCACGGTGACCCGCTTCCAGCTGGTGCCGTCCCAATGCAGCAGCAGCGCCGTCTGCGGTGACGTGGCGTCGGCGGCATACGCGGCACCGGCCGCCCAGATATCGTCCGGAGCGACGGCCGTTACGCTGCTGAGTTCGCCCGTGCCCACATCGGGCAGGGTCTGCCGTTGCCAGCTCGTGCCGTCCCACGACTGGATGGCCGGGACTCCGTCCTTGATCGAACGGCTCATCGCCCGGCCCACCGTCCAGGCCTTGCCGTCGGACGTCGTCGTCACGGCGTCGGGGACGACATGGCCGCCCGGATCGCGGGCCAGCTGGTGTGTGGTCCATTTGGAGCCGTCCCAGTGCACGGAAGCGCTGCCCACCGCCCAGATATCGGTGGCCGAGCGGACGGCGAGGGCCTGCGGAAAGCTGTTCTCCGGCAGTGTGGACTCCTGGGTCCAGGACGTCCCGTCCCAGCGCAGTGCGACGGCCTCGAGAGCGGTGGCACTCTTCAGCCGATAGCCCACTGCCCAGGCCTGCTTGTCACTCAGAGCGGCTATCGCGGTGAGATCGCCCTTCTTCACGGGCACCTGTGTTGCCTGCCACCCGTCCGCGCGGGATGCCGAGGAGGCGGGAGCGGTGTCGGACGAGGTGGGAACGGTGGCTGCTGCGGATGCGGCCGGTCCACCGTTGATGCCGGTCAGGACCAGTGCCCCGGTGACCACGGTGCCGGCAAGCGATGCCAGCAGCAGCGGTATCCGGCCGGGACGCCGCCTGGGCAGGGAGTTAGTCGATGGCATAGGCATTTCCTTGTCTGGTGGGGATCAGGTCAGCGCACGGGGGCGGTTGATGGGCGCCCGCCTGCTCGCTAGACCTTGGTGGTGATCACGAAGTCGAATGTGCCGGTGTAGCTGCCGTCCTTCGGGCCGGTGAGCCCGATGGCGCAGGCGCGGTTGAACAGCCGGTCGGCGGCGTTGAGGGCGGCGAAGTCCCGGCCGTACGCCTGCGTGTCGTCGGGGAAGTACAGCTGGGTGACGAGCACGGGGCCGCCGGACGCCTGCACCTGGGTGTGGATGTGCGGCGCGCGTTGGCCCCAACGGCCCCAGTAGTCACGGGGGATGATCGTCCGGAGCAGGTAGGCGCCCCTGCTGTCCGTGTACTGGTGCCCGCGGAGCGAGAACCCCGAGGTGTCGTAGTCGCCGTTCTGATCGCACTGCCAGAACTCGATGAGTGTTTCGGGCAGCGGCTTGCAGCTGGTGTCGTACACGACTCCGCTGAGGTCGAGCCGTACCCCGCGGGTGGCCGGGGTGATCAGATCGCCCCGTGCGGGGGAGTTGGGCTTGAACAACGGGCCCTCGATGGAGTCCGGAGTCTCCTGGCCCGAGCAGGCGGGGGTGACGGCGAGCGGGCGTGCCCCGCGGCGTGCCGCTGTTGGCCGGCTCACCTCCGAAGCCTCGGCCGCAGAGCCGGCCGAGGCAGCCAGGCTCGCCCCGAGGGCCACGGTGGTCACGCCCGCGGAAGTGGACCTGATGAAGGACCTCCTCGAACTTCCCTGTTCGCCGCCTGCCCGTGCCGGGGGCCGCGGGCCGGTGTCAGACCCCGGGCTCATATCGTCGGCGTACCGCATCGCATCTCCTTGCCGGAAGGAACTCGTTGACGGGGCACCCGACGAGGGCAGGCCGGTATGGACGGCCGGGGTCAGCGCTGGTGACGTGACGAACGGCTGAAGGTGGGTGTCCTTGGTGGTGTCCTTGTGACGGCCCTGCTGATGACGATCGTTCGCTGTTCCTGTGACGATCGTCCGTGTGACGGCCATCCGGTGGGACGGCTTGGGACGGCCGTGGGGTGATCGGCCCGTCGGGTGCGCTCTCCCGCTCAGCCTCCGATGCCGTATCGGCCCCCGCATCGGTCGGATGACCTACGAGTTGTGCGCGTGACGAAACGACCGGCGCCGGGCGAACAGCCGTCGCCGGCTTCCGGTCCGCTCAGGGGCCGGACTCGGCGTCCGGTGTCCGTCCCGCGACCCGGACGGCGATCTGCGTACGGGACCTGACCCCCAACTTGTCCCGGACCCGGTCCAGATGGCTGGCCACGGTGCTCTTGGAGAGGCCGAGATGTGAGGCGATCTGCTGGTTGGTCATGCCCTCGGCGACCAGCTCGGCGACCGTCGACTCGCGCCCGGTCAGCAGGGGCTGCCCGGCCACGCCGACCCGGCCGGGGTGCCCTTCGTGATCACTGTCGCGTCCTACGGAACGGATCTGCGTACCGCGCAGTGCATACGCGACCAACCGCGTTCCGCGCAGTCGGCGACCGGCCGCCATCGCCGCGCTGACCCCGGAGGGGTGGACCCGCTCCTTGACCCGTGCCACGGCCGCCTCCACCTGCCCCCACCAGTGCGCTTCCGGCTCCGTGTCGATCCGCCGCCGTATCGCGGCGGCGGCCGCGTACAGCCGTAACGACCGCTCCAGGTCCCCCCGCTCCGCCGCCACGATGGCCAGCCCCTCCAGCGGGTAGAGCGCATGGAAGCTCTCGCCGGGCGGCGTCTTGAGCAGTACTTCGGCGAACCTCCGCTCGGCGGCATCCACATCGCCCTGCGCCAGCCGGATCGCCCCTGCGGTGTGCAGAGCGGCCGTCAACTGGCTTGGCGGCGCACTCGCCTCCAACTCGGGCAGGCACTCCTGCATCAGCTGCTCGGCCCGTGCGACCCCGCCCGTTTGGAGCAGCGCCCAGGCCAGATGGTGCCGGCAGAGCGCGAGGTCCAGTGGGCGGCCGAGCGTATGGACCACGTCGAGGCACTCGGCGAAAACAGCGACGGCCTCGGAGAACTCACCCCGGCACAGCCGAGCGGCCGCCAGTGCGTCCAAGGCATTGGCCAGCCTGGCGGGATCCCGTCCCCTGCGCCCGACGGCGACGGCTTCTTGAGCGAAGGCGAGGGCCGCGGCATGGTCGTCCTGCAGACAGGCCGACCGCGCGGCCAGTGCCAATGCCGCGCCGCGGTCTTCGCGGTCCTGCATCTGCTCCCACACCCCCGACAACAGCGTGCGCGCGGCCGTCAACTGCTCCTGGTGGTACTGCAACCGGGCCAGAGCAACGGCGAGCGGGGCGTGCCGACGGTCGGAACGGGAGGCGGAGTAGGCGACGGCTGCCGCGAGGTTCTCCTGCTCCTGGGCGAGGGGCCCCTCGGTGGTGTCGGGGAATGTCCCCGGTGCGACGGCTCCCGCGGCCTGCCCGGCCAGCCAGTCCAGCGCCCGGTCCCATGTGTCATTCAGCTCCCCGGCTTCCGCGAGCCGCGCCATCCCGTAGGCCCGGATCGCGCTCAGCTGCCGGAACCTCGCCGGGCCCCGCGGCTCATCCCCCCGTACCCTCACGACCAGAGATTTGGCCTCCAGCGCGCAGACCACGCGCAAGACCTGCTCCGGGCGCACGGTGCGGTGCGGGGCGGCTCGGTGACCGGGGCTTTCCGTGTGGTGGACGCCGTCCCGGGGAGCGATGCCGTCCCTATGGTCGATGCCGTCCCTGCGGTGGACTTCGTCCTTGCGGTGGACGTCGTCCTTGCGGTGGACTTCGCCCCTGTGGCCGGCGCCACTCGCCTCGCGGACGTATCCGTATTCGTCCCGTCCGCTGCCGCGTTCCCGGTCTCCGTCCTCCTCTCCGTGCCGGTCTCTGTCCTCGCCTCCGCCGTCGCCCCCGTGCTCGTTGTTGCCCTCGTCTCCGTCCCGGTTTTCCGCTCCGTCGGCGCAGACCGCGGCGGCTCCCTGGGCGTCGAAGCCGCCCCCGAGGACCGACAGCCGCCGGAAGACCACTCTCTCCAACGGATCCAGCAAGCGATGACTCCAGTCGATCGCGGCCCCCAACTCGCGATGCCGGCCCGGCCCGGTCCGACTGCCATCGGTCAGCAGCGACAGCTGATCGTCCAGGCCGTGCAGAATGCCCGGCAGGGAGAGTGAGCCCGCCCTGCCCGCCGCCAGTTCGATGGCCAGCGGCAGCCCGTCCAGCCGTCGGCAGATCTCGGCCACCGTACGGGCCTCGTCGGGCCCGAGCCCGAACGCCGCGTCGCTTCTCCGGGCGCGCTCCAGGAACAGCCTGGCTGCCTCCGACTGCAGCAGCTCAGCGGTGTCGTGGTCCTCGCCTGCTGGCGACAGCGACAGTTCGCCGACACGGAAGACGACCTCGCCGGGGACGCGCAGCGGCTCCCGGCTGGTGGCGAGAATCCGCAGGCGGGGGCAACGGGCGAGCAGCGTGGCGGCCAGCTGCGCGCAGGCGTCCGCCAGATGCTCGCAGTTATCCAGCACGACGAGCATTGTGCGAGTGCCCAGCGCATGCACCAGCGCCTCGACGCCTGCCCGGCCGCCGCGCTCGCGCACCCCGAGGGTGGTGGCAAGAGCCTGCGGCAGCAGCTCGCTGTCCTGCAGCGAGTCGAGTGCGGCCCAGTGGGCACGGCCCGCGTGTGCGCCCCGTACGCTGCCCGCCAGCTCCAGTGCCAGACGTGTCTTGCCCACCCCTCCCGGGCCCGTCAGCGTCAGCAGGCGCGAGGAACTCAGCAGCGCACGTAATCGCGACAGCTCCCGCTCACGACCCACGAACGCGTCGAGCGCGGGCGGCAGTCCGCGCCCCGTCAGCTCCGTTCGAGGCGGGACGCGACGCTCCGCGCGCTCCCGGAACGCGCGTTGCCGACAGGCACTGGAGCAGTACCGCGCGGGCCGGCCGCCCCGAGCCGTGCCGCCGCTTGCAGCCCGTGAGGGCGTCGGGAGCGGCGCACCACATGCTTCACATCCCCACGACTTCGCCACACCAGGCATCCTGCACAACAGGCGTCCTTCGCACCAGCGTTGCACGTGGTGGCCGCCCCGCACCGGCAGGCGGCCACACTTCCGTCGCCCAGGCGCCTCAGTCGAGGAGATCGACCCGGAACGTCAGCAGATTGGTCCCGAGCGCCCGGACCGCAGCGCTGTTGAACCGCGGCAAGGCCTTGAGCCGCGCCCGAGCGTCGTCCTGTGGGACCGGATGAGCGGTGCCGACATGCCACCGTCCCTTGACCCGGACCCGGACCCGGGAATGCGCCTGGATGTTCCGTACGTACTGTGACTTGTCGCCGTACTCGGAAACGAACCAGAATTCATTCCCGACGCGGCGACCGCCGATCGGTGTCCGACGGGGCAATCCGGACTTTCGTCCGGTCGTCTCCAGGAGGGTCTGGTGCGGCAGCCGAGCGAGGATCGGGTTGCCGATCCGCCTCTGGAACGACGTCACAGTCCGAAATTTCATCTCGCGATAGCGCGACATCCGTGGCCCATCCGTTCATTGCTGGAATTCCTCGGCGATGGTCAGGCCGTCAGAGTGCGCGGATGCGCCGCGGCATGACTCGTCACGATGTCACCATTGTCCCCGGATCACGGCCTCGCTGCCCCCGGGCTCTCCTTCTCCCACGGCACGACAACGACCTGCTCGTCATCCTCATAAATAATCTTTCCCGGATTTGTGGACTCGATCCGCTCGCAGGCCACGTCATGCGCGGCCAGCAGCTCCAAGTAGCCGTCCACCCGGTCGATGAGATGCACCGCGTGAGCCTTGAACCACGCCGCGGCCCCCGGGTTGAGTTCGCGATCGTAGACAGTGGGGTCGATGTGCGAGGGGTTGGTGTACGTGGCGTCGTACCAGTCGTTGCCGGCGCGCCAGAAGCGGTACTGCTCGTCGCTCAACTTGCCCTGCCGGGCAAGGCCGTTGGCGAGGCCGAAGATGCCGGGGAAATGACCTCTCGGATTACGCCTGGCCCCCTGAAACCTTACGTACAGCGTGATGTTCTTCTGGTCCCCGATGACTCTCACGGTGTGCGGCATGGACCCATCTTCGTCGAGGAGGCTCCGGCACCTCACGCTTCTTCGCACATTCGGGACCCGGCTCAGGGGCTGGAGGTCCTGCCGGTCGGTCATCGCTCATCGGTCATCGCTCATCGGTCCGCGGCCCAGCGTTGGACGGATCGCGCGGGGCGGGACCAGCTCGGGAACGGGAGACGCCTGCTGCGGCCGGAGCGGAGCCGGCCGGGAGCGCGAACCGGACGTTCCCCCGTGAACGGTCTCGGGTTCCACCGGACGTTCCCGCGTCAACGGTCTCGGGTTCCACCGGACGTTGCCCCGTCAACGGTCTCGGCCCCTGGGATGATCTTTGCGCGCCCGCCGCGCTCATGACACGATGTCCAGCGCCCGCGCGGGGGAGCGGTGGACGAGTGGGGACAACCTCCCTTTGTGCACCGAGTTTGCAAACTGTGGTGCTCCCTACTTCCCGGGGCGGCGAGAACGCACCAAGCCGCAGTCACAGGATCACAAGGGAACGGGACGCCGACATGACTACCTCCACCTCCAGCCCTACCCCCATCTACGAAGAGCTCGTCGAGGAACACGGCGACATCCTCGCCGAAGCCCGCGAGGCCGCCGAGCGTTCCCAGCAGACGGCCACCCAAGCGCTGGACTGGAGCGATCTGCGACGCCGACATTGATTTCTGCGGCCTTGCGCCGGCAGCCCTCGCTGTCCGAGCCGTGCAGCCGTCATCAGAGCCCTGCGGCGATGGCTTGGCGGTAGCCCGTCGGGATGTGGAAATGCGTTGCACCCCTGAGGACTCCGAGCTGTTCCGTCTGGCTCGGCGTCCCTCGGCGGGACGTGGTGGGTGATTCCGTCGGGGGAGTGGCGTCGCGCAGGATGTGCGGACTCAGTCCGTCCGGGGAAAAGCATCCACGAGCCGCGCCGGAGCTGCTTGCTTCCAGGAGTCCACGAGGATGTCCTGTAGCTCGTCCAGATCCTCCAGCTCGGCCAGCCGCACCCGCACCCAGGCGGAGCCGGCCTCGTGCGGCGGCACCCAGAACTTCGCCGGTTCCGCGGCAATCAACTCTTGCCGCTCATGCATCGGGCAGCGCACGGCGAACGATGTCTCATCGTCGGGGATCGTGATGAACATCTTTCCGGCGACCCGGAATGTGGGCATGTCCCAGGCTTCCTTCTCCACCGTCTCGGGCAGGGAAAGGGCGATACGGCGGACATCAGCGGAATCGATCACGGCCACCAACCTACCTGGGGCACGGAACGCCACGTACCCCCGTCAGGGACCACAAGGCTCCTCGGTCAAGGACCACAACGTTCCTCGGTCAGGAGGGGGAGTGTGAACCTTTGTCCCGGATCAGATTCTCGACGTGGTCGAACCGCGCGTGCAGCGTGTGCAGCTCCGAACGAAGCGCCTCCGCATCCTCGCGTGCATGGTTCCCCACCGCCTTGCCCACGCGGACCATGTCCTGCTCAGCGCGGCCGACGAACCAGGTGGCCAGGGCGGCCGTGATGACCCCGAACGCCGTAATGGCGCTGAGCATCAAGAAGGAAGCAATGATGCGGCCCCACAGCGTGACCGGATAGAAATCCCCGTATCCCACTGTGGTCGCTGTTTCGATTGACCACCACAATGCCCTCGGATAAGACGTGATATTGGCGCGGGGCGCACCGGATTCGGCGACCACGACAAGAGCGGCACCTCCGAGAAGTACCGCGGTCATGACCAGGGTGACCCAGAGCGCCGCTTGTGCATGAAGCCGGCGCCACGCTTCATTGCCGAAGAGGCGATTCAGTACGGACGAGAGAAACGACGGCACCAACGGGCGTCACCTTCCACTGCGGGCCTGCTGGGCATCCGGCCCTTAGCCATCGCTGACATTAACAGCACCCAACGCCATGCCCGGATATGTCGATGGCGGATTCCGGCGCGGTGCAGCAGGGGTGTCGCCGCGGACGGCATGTACATAGAGCGCCAGCGTGTCGGTCGTGAAATACGAGCTGTAGGAGACGTCCGGGATGTCGCCTCCCGTGTGGTAGCCGCCGATGACCCCGATCAGGGCGTAACCGGTGAAGTCCCGTACCAGGAACGGCCCGCCGGAGGTGCCGCCGATATAGCCCGCGCAGGCAATCTCCAGGAAGTCGCCGGGGGCGGCCGGGTCGGTACTGGTGTAGCGATGTGTGGAGGAGCTGCAGTCCAGGGGTTTGGGGTGGGTGGTGTCGCTGTTGCCGGGGTAGCCGATGAGCCGCACGTTCCGGTGGTCGTACCCCGGGTACGGAAGGAGGTCGAAGCCGCCCGTCACTTCCTCCACCTCGGCCCCGTCCTCCCTCGCCCCGAGCCGGACCACCGCGTAGTCCCAGCGGGCACCCGCGTTCGTACCGAGGTCGTAGTACCGCTGGTCGAGGTAGATGCGGTCGACGGGGTAGATGCCGTGCGGCTTCAGCCCGTCGTGGTACTGCGGCACGAAGGACAGGTGGCGCTTCGGGTCGGGGGAGCGCAGACAGTGGGCGGCACTGACCACGAGGTCGCGGTGCGGGCTGCGTACGACCGTGCCGCCACAGAACCGGCCGGTGTTGCTGCCGTCCGTCCAGAAGAAGGTCCCCACCTGGGGGAGACCGTCGAACGGGTGGCTCGGCGGAGTGGGGCCCGCCGCCGGGCGCCGCGCCTGCGAACTCCGGGTGACGACGGCCGGTTCGGCTGCCCTCATCCGCTGCGGGCTCCAGTACGTGCCGGCCGACGCGGCCGGGTGACCGGGGCCGTCCGGGGTACCCGCCGCCTGCGCGAGCGGTCCGGGCGGCAGGGCGAGCGACAGTCCGAGTAGCAGGGTGGTGAGCCGCAGAGTCGAACGGCCGCGTGCAGCAGTCGGTCTGCTCATGATCCGGGTCCTCCCCAAGGCCTGGCGTACGGGACGGGGACAGGTGCGAGCGAGCGTGCCATGGTCCTACGGCGGGGAGGCGTATGGCGAGAGGCCGGGCCGGAATTCCTGCTGGTGGTGGGGAGTTGGCACGGGCGGCCGATAGCGGCCTCCTTCAGCCGGGGGACCACCAAGAGCCGGGGCCGCCGCGCCGTGCTTCCTCCGCGTCCGTGCTCAGGCCGAGGCCAGTCCGGCCAGTCGCAGCACCGCGTCGAGGCCGCGCAGCGAGCCGGGCGCTGATCCCGCGGGAAGCACATACGAACGCAGGCCCGCGCCGACCGCTCCGCCGTCCTTGGCGGGGTTGTCACCCACCATGAGCGTCTCCGACGGATCCGCGCCCAGCTCGCGGCAGGCGTGCCGGAACAGCAGCGGGTCGGGCTTTTCCGTGTGGTGCTCGTAGGAGTGCACCCAGGCCGAGAAGTACCGGTCCAGATCATGGTGGGCGAAGGTCGCCCGCAGATCCCAGCCGACGTCGCTCACCACCCCCAGGGCCAGGCCGCTCTGTGCGAGGTGGGCGAGCGTGGATGCGGTGTCCGCATAGGGCAGCCACTGCTCGGGAGCCTGCAGTTGTTCGTAGAGCGCCTCGGCGAGCGGAGCGAGTTCGGGGACCGAGGCGTACCACGTGGTGAAGGCATGCCGGTGAGCCTTCGAGGAGACGTCCCGCGCTCGTTGGGCCTGGATGACCTCGGGGTCGGACAGCCCTGCTTCCAGCCCGCTCAGCAGACGGTCCATCGTCGCGTCGTCCACCGGCCGGTCGGAGGCTGCCCGGATCCTGTCCTCGTACGCTCCGATCTGGAACAGCGTGCCGGAGAAGTCGAAGAGCACGGCCCGGACGGCGGCCGGGGCTGCTGCTGGCGAGGCGGCGGTGACGCGGAGGGGCCCTTCGGGACCGCAGACAGGGAGGAAACTCATGCGTTCTTCCTACCGCGGTTCAGCTGGGCGCGACGGGATGAACCGTCTTCGCGGCACGGGTAGCGGTGGGGCCGGCTCCTGGTTTCGCACGGCGGCCCTTCTGCCCACTTTCCACTGGACCGGCCACCCCCTCATCTCCCACCTCCAGGCCTTGTCCGGTGGCTGCGGCGGTGACCCTGCCGGCTCCCTCCGTGAACATCGATCACACACAGTGATACATCGGGCGGGCCCAGGCCCGCGCCGCTCGCTCGCCGCCCACAACCGACCGGAGGTAACCTGAATCCACTGCTCCCGCAGCCCCGTCCCGGGGAGGTCGCATGACCGCTGCTGTGAGCCTCCGCCCCAGCAAGGCGGACGCACTCCGCTACAACCCCATCGCCGAGCACGGTCTGATCGGGGACATGCGTACGGCCGCGCTCGTCGGCACCAACGGCACCATCGACTGGTATTGCTGCACCCGCTTCGACGCACCCAGTGTCTTCGCGGCGATCCTGGACGCCGACCGGGGCGGGGCCTTCGAGCTGGCCCCGGACGTACCCGCCCGCACGAAGCAGTTCTACTTCCCCGACACCAACATCCTGATCACGCGGTTCTTCGCGGACCACGGCGTCGGCGAGGTCCAGGACTTCATGCCGATCGTCGACGACTCACGCGAGGCGGACCGTCACCGGCTGATCCGTCGGGTGCTCTGCGTGCGGGGGTCGCTGCCGTTCACCGCCCGGGTGGCTCCCCGCTTCGACTACGGGCGCAGCACACACACGGTGAGTACGCGGCAGGGCCAGACCGTGTTCGACTCCCCGGATCTCTCACTGGCGCTGACCTCCAGCGTCCCGGTCGAGATCGACGGCCCGGACGCCACTTCCTCGTTCACGCTGGGCGAGGGGGAGGCCGCGGTGTTCGCGCTCGACCGGATCGGGGGCGGGCTGGAGCCGCGGGCCTGCCCGGTGACGGAGGCGGAAGAGCTGTTCGGCGCCACGGTGCGGTACTGGCGCAAGTGGCTGTCGCGCTCCCGCTACCGAGGGCGCTGGCGGGAGATGGTGCACCGCTCCGCGCTCACCCTCAAGCTCCTCACGTACGCCCCGACCGGCGCCATCGTGGCAGCTCCCACGACCAGCCTGCCCGAACAGGTCGGCGGCGAGCGCAACTGGGACTACCGCTATGCGTGGGTGAGAGACGCCGCGTTCTGCATCTACGCACTGCTCAGACTGGGCTTCACCGACGAGGCCCAGGCCTTTGTGCACTTCCTGTCCGAGAACGTCGGCCTCCATCACGGCGCTGACGGACCGCTGCAGATTATGTACGGCATCGACGGCCGCAGCGAACTCCCCGAAGAAGAACTCCTCCATCTGGAGGGTCACTTGGGCTCGTCGCCCGTCCGGGTCGGCAACGAAGCCGTCAACCAGCTCCAACTGGACATCTACGGGGCCCTCATCGACTCCCTCTACCTCTACGACAAGTGGGGGGAGCCGCTGTCCAGCGACCACTGGACCACCGTCGGAACCCTGGTCAACTGGGTCTGTGACAACTGGGACCAGCCGGACGAAGGCATTTGGGAGACCCGCGGCAAGGCCCAGCGCTTTCTGTACTCACAGCTGATGTGCTGGGTGGCGATCGAGCGCGCGATGCGGATCGCCACTCACCGGGGTCTGCCGGCGGACATGCCCCGCTGGGCGCATGCCCGCGACGCGATCTACCAGCGGATCATGGAGAGTGGCTGGTCCGACAAGCGACAAGCATTCGTCCAGCACGAGGGCGACGACGTCCTCGACGCGTCCGTCCTGATGATGCCGCTGGCCAAGTTCATCTCTCCCACCGACCCGAAATGGCTGTCCACGCTGGACGCGTTGGGCGAGGAGCTGGTATCCGACTCCCTAGTCTACCGCTATGACCCCCGCCGCAGCCCGGACGGGTTGCGCGGTCAGGAGGGCACCTTCTCGGTCTGCTCGTTCTGGTACGTCGAGGCGCTGTCCCGCGCGGGCCGGGTGGACGAGGCCCGGCTCGCCTTCGAGAAGATGCTCACCTACGGCAACCACCTGGGGTTGTACGCCGAAGAGATCGGCCATACCGGCGAACAGATCGGCAACTTCCCCCAGGCCTTCACCCATCTTGGGCTCATCAGCGCCGCCTTCAACCTCGACCGGGCCCTGGGCTGAAGCGCCGTAGCCGTGTCGCCGACGTCGTGCGGTGCGCACCGGAGAAACCGGCGCCTCAGAGCCTGGGGCGCCGGCTCATGTCCGGGCGGCCGAGGTGGCCGGGTGCGCGTTGCTCCTCGCCCCACCACAGGTGCGGCGGGAGGTACTGGCGGATCGCCGCCGTCACCTTGTCCCTGCTGCCGGGCGGCAGCGGTAGCCGGTAGCGCAGGCGCGGCAGACCGGGGGCGACCGGCTCCTCGTCGATGGGGATGACGGTCAGCGCGCCACGGCGTCCGGTGCGCACCACGGTGGCGTCCGGGGCCGGGAGTTCTGTGGCATGGACATGGGGCCGCAGTGTACGCAAGTCCGCCTGCCTCGGGTTCCATCGACATCTCCTGAACGCGAGAAGGCCTCCGCAAGCGATCTGTCGCTCGGCCGTATTCGGCATCAACTTGCCTAAATTGCCTCAAGTTTGATGGATGGTCAGTACCAAGTTTTCGGATTCCCGACAGAAGTCTTGACGCACCGTTCACATGTGATGAACATGCATCGGGCAAGAGAGCGCTCCCATGAACATCACTCGTTCACTTCCTGAATCAGGAGAGCTGCTATGCCCACACCCCCCACAGACGCCACGGCTTCCCGCACGCCGAGGCCCTCACGTCGCAGAGTCCTGGCCGCGATGGCAGCCGCGCTCCCCGCCGCAAGTCTGCCGGTGCTCTCCTCCCGGGCGTCCGCGGCCCCTGCTGCCGCCGCGCTGCCGGGCGGCGGCGATCTCGGCCCCAATGTGCTGGTCTTCGATCCCGCCACGCCGGACATCCAGGGAAAACTGGACGAGATCTTCAAGCAGCAGGAGTCGGCCCAGTTCGGCAACGGGAGGTACGCACTCCTCTTCAAGCCGGGCACCTACAACGGTCTGAACGCCCAGCTCGGCTTCTACACCTCCATCGCGGGCCTCGGGCTGTCGCCCGACGACACCACCATCAACGGTGATGTCACCGTCGACGCGGGCTGGTTCAACGGCAATGCGACACAGAACTTCTGGCGCTCGGCGGAGAACCTCGCGCTCCGTCCCGTCAACGGCACCAACCGGTGGGCCGTGGCCCAGGCGGCGCCGTTCCGGCGGATGCACGTCAAGGGCGGACTGAATCTGTCCCCCGACGGCTACGGCTGGGCGAGCGGCGGCTACATCGCCGACAGCCGGATCGACGGCACGGTGGGGCCGTACTCCCAGCAGCAGTGGTACACCCGTGACAGCTCGGTGGGTGGCTGGAACAACGCCGTGTGGAACATGGTGTTCTCAGGGGTCGAGGGAGCCCCCGCCCAGAGCTTCCCCGACCCCCCGTACACCACGCTCGACACCACCCCCGTCTCCCGCGAAAAGCCCTTCCTCTATCTCGACGGGGCCGACTACAAGGTCTTCCTGCCCGAGAAGCGCACCAACTCCCGCGGCACCACCTGGGGCAACGGCACACCACGGGGCGAGTCCCTGCCGCTCGGCCAGTTCTATGTGGCCAAGCCCGGTGTCGACGCGGCGACCCTCAACGCCGCGCTGGCGCAGGGGCTCAACGTGCTTCTCACACCCGGGATTTACCGCGTCGACCGGCCGATCGAGGTCCAGCGCGCGAACACGGTGGTCCTGGGGCTGGGGTACGCGACCCTGGTTCCGGAGAACGGTGTGACGGCCTTGAAGGTCGCCGACGTCGACGGTGTGCGGCTCGCCGGGTTCCTGCTCGACGCCGGCCCGGTCAACTCCGCCACGCTGCTGGAGGTCGGCCCCCAGGGTGCCTCCGCAAACCACGCCGCCAACCCGACCACGGTGCAGGACGTCTTCATCCGGATCGGCGGGGCGGGCGCCGGCAAGGCGACCACCAGCATGGTGATCAACAGCAACCACACCATCGTCGATCACACCTGGGTCTGGCGCGCCGACCACGGCGAGGGCGTGGGCTGGGAGACCAACCGGGCCGACTACGGGGTCCGCGTCAACGGTGACGACGTCCTGGCGACCGGGCTCTTCGTCGAGCACTTCAACAAGTACGACGTGGAGTGGCGCGGCGAGCGGGGACGCACGGTCTTCTTCCAGAACGAGAAGGCGTACGACGCGCCCAATCAGGCCGCGGTGCAGAACGGCAGCACCAAGGGGTACGCCGCGTACAAGATCGCTGACGAGGTGACCACTCACGAAGGGTGGGGCCTGGGCAGCTACTGCTTCTACAACGTGGATCCCACCATCCGCCAGGACCACGGCTTCGAGGCTCCGAACAAGCCGGGCGTGAAGTTCCACGACCTGCTCGTGGTCTCCCTGGGGGGCAAGGGCCAGTACGAGCACGTGATCGACGGCATCGGCGCACCCACCTCGGGTACCTCGACGGTGCCGTCGACGGTGGTGTCCTATCCGTGACCCGTGACTCGTGACCCGTGACCCGCGACCCGTGACCGTGACCCCCGGTTCGTGATCGCCGCCCCTGATCCTGATCATCCCGATCCCTGACTCCCTGGCTCCCTGGCTCCCTGGCTCCCGGATCCGTGACCCCGGATCCCTCGGATCGCCCTCCTCCCCGACCGCCCCCTGGGACGGCCCGCGCCTCCGTTCGGCAACGGTCGGCGGCACCGTGCCAGGGGGCCGTTACGGGCGGGCCGGCCGCGCGGCCTACCGTAGGGCGGCGCATCTGTAGAGCCTGGAGAGTCATGACCATCGAAGAATCCGCCTTCCGAGGGCGGATGCCTGCCCGGTCCGGCGACCTGGCGGTCGAGCGGCACGGCATCGAGCCGGTGCCCGAAAGCAACCGCTACGGCAAGTCCGCCCGCCTTTTCACCGTATGGTTCGCCCCCAACCTCACGATGACCGGAGTCTTCTCCGGCACCGTGGGCGTCACCCTGGGGCTGGACTTCTGGACGGCCTTCACGGCCATGGTGCTCGGCACGATCGTCGGCGCGGTGCCCGCCGCGTACCTCGGCACCTGGGGCAGCCAGACCGGGACCGGTCAGCTGCCGCTGTCGCGGCTGGCCTTCGGCCGTGGTGTGGCGCTGCCCGGCATCATGCAGTGGCTCTCCTCCGTCGCCTGGGATGCGCTGATCGGTCTCTTCGGCGGCGAGGCGCTGGCCCAGCTGCTCGGCTGGCCGTTCTGGCTGGGCGCACTGGTGGTCCTGCTGCTCCAGGGCGCCGTCGGCGTCTTCGGCTACGAGGCGCTCCATCAGCTCCAAACGGTGATGACCTTTGTGCTGGGCGCCGCATTCCTGGTCCTGAGCGTCAAGCTGCTCTCCGGTGTGCCGCTTCCCGTATCGAGCTCGGCGCACGGCGCCGATCGTCTCGGTGCCTTTGTCCTGACCAGCACCATTGCGCTCAGCCTGGCCATCTCGTGGGCCCCCTACGCGTCCGACTTCAGCCGCTACTTGCCCCGCGCGACGTCCCGGCCCCGGATGTTCTGGTACTCCGTGCTCGGCATGGTGCTCTCCTTCGCCTGGGTGCAGGCGCTGGGGCTGTGGGGAGCCAAGCTGTTCACCGACCAGACCGCCGCCGGGGTGCACGGGCTGCTGGGCGGCGGGGTGCTCGGCGCCTTCGGTCTGCTGGCCATTGCGGCCGCGGCGGTGTGCAGCAACGCGATGAACGACTACAGCGGCTCCCTGGCGCTGCAGGCCGCCGGCCTACGGGTGCCCAGGCCGCTCGCCGCGGCCGCAGCGGCCGTGCTCGGCTTCCTGCTCGTGCTGTGGATGCACGCTGCCGACACCACGCTCCGCTTCCAGAACCTGCTGTTGTTCGTGGGCTACTGGATCCCCGGTTTCGTGGGCATCGTGCTCGTCGATGCGAGGCTGCGCGCCAAGGCCCGGCGCGGTGCGGCGATCGACGTCGAGGCCGAGTTCGCCCGTCCCCAGCCGTGGTGGCCCGCGTGCGCCGCTTTCGTCGTCGCGTTCGCCGCGGCCGTGCCCTTCATGGACACGACCCTGTTCGTCGGCCCGATTGCGGCCGCACTGCATGGCGCCGATCTCGCGTACTACGTCGCGTTCATGGTTTCCGTGGTGGTCTATGTCCCTTTGAGGCTCCTCGTCGGTGCCCACGCGGCACGGAAGGCGGAGCCGGTCGTGGCGGTGCCGGGCGCGGGTGGATGAGCCGGGCTCACCGTCCGGGCGACGCCGAGCACGGAGGGCATGGCGTCGCCCTCGTCCACGCCGTCATCGGTCTGCTCTGCCGCTTCGGGTACGGCCGCTGGATCGAGGGATGTAGTCCCCTGCCGCGGTAGGTCATGCCGCAGGAGGGTTTGCGGAGCCGTTCGTGTCGGGCGCGCCAGGGTGCCGCTTCATCGTCGATGCCGCGGGCACACGTAGCTCTCGACGAGCTTGCGGGGTGTGGCGGTCCGGTGCCGGCCCGGTGTCGGGTGACGAGCCCCATCAGGCCGGTTCGCTGCGCACGGACGATTCCGGCGGACGCGGCCGGACGCCTCTCCCGCCGAACGTGAAGGGAAGCCGATGGCTACGACCTACGGCACGACGCCGGCTCGGGGCTCCGCGTGG
Organism: Streptomyces sp. NPDC048434; assembly: GCF_043200375.1. Classification (NCBI taxonomy): domain Bacteria; kingdom Bacillati; phylum Actinomycetota; class Actinomycetes; order Kitasatosporales; family Streptomycetaceae; genus Streptomyces; species Streptomyces sp. NPDC048434. The sequence continues at coordinate 156,206 of NZ_JBICXQ010000005.1, forward strand.
CGGGCCTGGGGGAGGGCGCTGCTCGGTGGTGCGGTGATGGCGGGTGCGCTGGGAGCGGGAAATGCGCTGGGGGAGGCGCTCGCCCGGATGCTCGGTGCCGACGGCTATCTGCGGCAGCTGCTGCCTGCCGCACTGGTGAGTGCGCTCGCCGTCCCCGCCGTACTGGGGTTACGGGCCGCGCGGTCAACACGGTGCCTTCCGTTGGGTATTGGGCCCCTCACCTCGGCGCCACTCGGCTTCTTCCGCGGCCTGGCCGTCACCGCCTCCTGCGCTGCCGTCGTCCTCGGGGCCGGTACGGCGCTCGGCTGGGTCAGCTGGTCCGGCCTGGACCCGGCAGCCCTTGCCTCGTTCCTGGTGAGCAACGCGTGGGTGGCCCTGCTGCTGGAGGCGCTGCCCGAGGAGGCGACGTTGCGTGGCTATGCCTGGGCCTCCTTGCGCGACCGGCTCGGCGGAGTCATCTCCGCCCTGGGGGCGACGGCGGTCTTCTTGCTGGTACCGGCGGCGTCCACCGTGGTGCAGGCCGCGGTGTCCCCTCTGGTGGGCGTGACATCCGCGCCCATGGGGCTAACCCCGGCGGGTCAGGACCCTGTCGCTTATTTGGTGTTGCTCTCGCTCTTCGGTCTCACGCTGGTGGCCGCACGGACGGCGCCGGGAGCCGCACCGCTGTGGGCGGCGATCGGCACACATGTGGCCTTCCTCAGCGTCAACCGTGTCGTGTTCGAGGGCGTACAGCGTGGTGCGGGCTGGTCGGCGAGGGTTGCCCCGACCCATGCCGCGGTGCTCGAACTGGGGTATCTGGCGGCCACGGCGATGGTCTTCGTCGGGGCGAGGCTGGTGGCGTCCCGTCTTCGGGCGCGGGTGCATCGGCGCCGGTCCGGGCACCCGTCGGCGGCGACCACACACAGCGTGGGCAACTGGGCCGGTACTGCACCGCTGCTCGTCCCGGCCGGGCGGGAGTGGCCGTCATCGGGCGCCGGGCGGGAGGGCCCGTCGCGCGTCCGCCGGGAGTGGCCGTCACATGATCGAGGGGCGCGCGTCATCCGACGTAGTGGAGTTTGACGGTTTGACGGCCCTGGGGCAATTGCCCGTATTTATTCGGACACGGCGGATCTGATCGGTGAGGTGCTGCCGAGCCCGGCGCGGAAAGTGGCGCCGGGCTCGGCGAGCAATACCGAAGGCCTTTCGCCCTCTCCGCCTGCAACGGCCGGAAGGAATCGGCTCTTACCCATCGGCCTGTGAAGCAAACAGGGGTAATTTCCGATTGCGCGCGGCAGATACGGGCACGCGCTTGTCCGGAGGATGATGACGGTGGTTCCGCTTCTGCTGGTGTCGCTCTCGCGTTGATCTTTTCGGCGCGGAGGTGCACAGCAGGCCTTATGGGCACGGCGGTGACCGTGCCCGCCGTCCTGCTGCCGAGGTGGCGTGAGGTGTTTCACAGCACTCCCGCTTGTCCTTGTCCGCTCGGGATGAATGGGGGCCGGTCTTTTCGCCCGCGTGGCGAACCAACCATTTCGTCCGACCTCGGAGAATTGTGGTTGGTAGCCCGGGAAGAGGGCACGCTCTCCGGCCTGAAGGCGAGACGACGCGATATGGGGTGAGCTTTATCATGAGCACGGCCGAGGCTCCGCGCACCGTTACGGCGTCGCCGGTGCTGGAGCTTCAACTGGACTGTCACTCCGAAGCCGTCGGGCCCGCGCGGCACCTTGCCGCCGGCTTCCTGGAGCAACTGGAGCCCTCCGTGGAAAGGGACACCAGGGAGGCCGTGATCTTGGTGGTCTCCGAACTGGTGACCAACGCGGTACGGCACGCGGGCGGCGAGACCTGCACACTGCGGATGAGGGCCGGCCCGGAGTCGGTGGTGGTGGCCGTGGGCGATTCCAGCCCTGTTCTTCCTCGCCCCCGCACTCCCGACGTCACCGGAGAGGGCGGCGGATTCGGTTGGTCGATGGTCTGCCGCATCGCGACCGCCGTGAAGATCAGGAGAGAGCCGGCCGGTAAAACCGTGACCGCGATCATCCCCCGCCAGGGGCCCGGCTCACAGTGACCGGCCGGGCCGTGGCCGATGCGCCACGACCTGAGCGCACCGCGCTTGTCGCGGCGGACGGCCGGGCCGACCGATCGGTCCCGGAATGACGTGATGGATATCGCCACCGCTCGACCGCCCGATTTCCCCACGAGGGACTCGGCACCAGGCGACAAGTGGCCAACCGCCCGAATTCCTTGACGGTGTAGGCGAATTCGCCGTGCACGCTCGCGAACGGCACTCCGGGGCCGCGCTCCGGCCCCGCCCCGTCAGCAGGAAAACTTCCCTTGTCAGGGCGGGATTTCCGCAGTGAACGCGCGTTCTTTCGTCAATCCGATGGCGAAGTCGTTCCCGTCGGTGATCAGGCGGTGGCCGTCCGAAGCCCACCATGCGAATTCCGGTCGGTGGTTTCCCGGGGATCAGGCAGAGGCGTCCGGCCAGGGAACTTGGGTGGCGGTCGGGGCCGAGTAGTCGATGCCCGGTACCGCGAAACCGTAGAGGCGCTGGACCTCGGCGCGGAACCAGTCGAGGTCGGCGAGCCGGGAGATGGTCTCGGTGGTGGACGAGTCCCACCTTTCGGTGACGGCGGCCTGCACCGCACTGTTGAGTTCCCAGCCGTCGAGACGGACCCGGCCGTCGTCATCGGTTTCGAGGGGCCGGACGCCGGTCAGCTGGTCCCACAGGTCGGCCAACTGTGCAATCGGTGGCACCACAGCCTCGCCGAGCGCACCGCGCAGCAGACCGACGTAGAGGGCGATGCCGGGGATGGCGGTGGAGGACTGGGTGACCGCGGCCCCGTTGACGGAGGTCACCGCGCGGCCGCCGACCAGCTTGTCCAGGCGCTCGTCGAGCGCGCGGGCGGTGGCTTCGAGGTGGGACTTGGCGGCGCCGATGGTGCCCTGTCGGTAGATCCCGTCCGTCAGAGGCGAACCGACGTACGACAAGGCTGCCGTGGTGAATCCGTCGGCGAGCAGACCGCGGTCGGCGAGATGGCCGACCCACCGCTCCCAGTCGATGCCACCCATCACCGCCACGGTCTGCTCGATGTCATCACCCTCGGCCGGTGGTGTCTCCACCTCCTTGACCTCCGGAGTCCCGTCCCCGTCGAAGACGAGGGTCTTGGTGCGGTACGCCTGGCCGATGGGCTTGAGAACCGAGGCGTAGGTGGCACCGGTCTCCGGGTCGGTGCGCCGTGGTGCGGCAACCGAGTACACCAAGTGGTCCAGACGGCCGAAGCGCTGCCGGAGGAGATCGGCGACCTGGTCCTTCATCTCGTCGGAGAACGCATCGCCGTTGAGGAACACCATCTCGTGACCGTGCCGGCGGGCGAGTTCAGCGGTGGCGGCGGTGCGGTACCAGCCGGCCGTGGCCGTGCGCCGCTCGGTAGGGGCCTTCTCGAAGCAGACTCCGATGCCGCGGATCCCCGACCGGGCGAGGCCGGCGATCATCGCGGCCAGCCCGTAGCCGGCTGAGGAGCCGACGACGAGTGCCACCGGAGCGTCGTCCGGGACCCGGGCGGGCGAGGGAGCGGCCTGCCACATCTCCTGCACCAGGCGCGCGCAGCCGGCCGGGTGGGAGTCGAGGAAGAGGAACCCGCGGCTGCGCGGGGTGATGACACGTTCGCTCATGACGCACGTCCTTCAGGTCGTCGCGGAGGAGGCGGGCCGCCACCGGAGCACACCGCCCCTGCAAGTGTGCGACCCCATACCTCCCCATGATCGTCTTGGCGGCCACAGTGTTGGAGTGACGGATTTGGAGGTTTTCCCTCAGTTCGAGCGGTGACGGGTCTGCCGCGCGGGCCTGGGGGTGCCCCGTGCCGGGACGGGCGCATGTCTTTCCGGGTGCGGCGAGGGCGAGGTGGCGACGAGGCGGCGGTGTGTTGCCGTGCCTCCCTCGGCCGCCAGGCCCCGGCGAGCCGACCGGCTGCCGCACACGTCCCGGCTCGCAGGAGACGCCCCCCCCCGCAACCCGTCGGGTCAATCTGTCGGGCGATCCGTCGTCCGGTGCAGCCGGCGCAGCCCGTGCTTTCGGTACTCCGGCCGAGGAAACGTCGGGCCGTCCGGCGTCGGCGACCGTCCGGCGGGGCACCCGCAGCGACATCCGGCGCGGGCAGCGTGGGCGGGCGGCGTCTGCTGCTTGATCGCCGACCCGGCGAAGCCGAGTGGGCCGATTTTGTCGCCCTGGGGCTGGGCGAGGCGGCCCCCTGGCCCTGGGGAGGACGCAGTCGGACCTCTGCCTTCCGCGTGCGCCACACCGGGACCTGCACCAGCCGCAGGGAAGATCTGTTCTTCGTCGATGGGGGATCAACTTCCCTGCCCATCAAGCCGGTTGACCTGACCTCTCCCTGATCTCGCGCGTTGCGCCTGCTTCGTGGCACGTGCAGAGAGGCCAGAGGCCGTCGTCATGGCGTGCACTGTGGTCCATGGAGGCGGCGAACTGCCGGCCAGGAGTGCTGCGCAGGACCCCACGCAGCAGCCCGGCCGGGCCGACCGGTAGCCGTTTCCGGGGCTGCGGATGCGTGCCGACTGCCCGTCACCACCCATGATCTCCACACTTGCGGAACGGCGGAGCGCGGCGAAGTGACCGTTGCGCAAGGGGCCCTTCCTGCGGAGAAGAGGATTTACCTCGCGTGAAGCGGAGCGTGATGAAACCGATAGCAAGCAATGTGTGAAGAGGATGTGAGAGTTGGTGTGATGCGTGGCACACTCCCTTCACCGGTCGCGAGCGACGAGGGGGGCGGGCGGGGTGCAGCGGATTCCTGTGTGGTTCGGGGCGGAGTTACGCCGGCGAAGGATCGAAGCGGGGCTGTCGCTGGGAGAACTGGCGACCCTGATTTGCTTTTCCAAAGGCCACTTGAGCAAGATCGAGCGTGGTGTGAAGGCGCCCAGCCACGATCTTGCCCAGTTATGCGACAGTGCTCTGAACGCCGAAGGGCAACTCAGCAGCCTGATTTCCGCGCCTGAGCGCAGCACCGTCGCGTCACCCATTGCCGAAGCGGATGTCGCTACGCCCTGGACATTACGTATGCACGCCGGCGGCGAGAGCGACTTCGTGGCATTCGACCGTGCATCGCTCGGTGCCGGTACCGTGCCCTCCACCATTGTCAGTTGGTCCCTCGCACCCCCTCCCTTCGAAAGCGGGGAGACGAATTCGGCGTTGCCGCACTTCCGCACTGTCTTCGACGAGTTCCGCCGGATGGGCCAGCTCTTCGGGCCCGCGGTCGTCGCCCAGCTCTGCATCGCGGCCACCAGCGCGCTGCGGGGCATGGCGCACCAGGCACAGCCGGCCCACCGGGACGCCGTGCTCCGGCTCGCCTCCCGGTTCGCCGAGTACACGGGATGGATGGCGCAGGAGGCGGGCAGCGACGCGGCGTCGCTCTGGTGGACCGAGCAGGCGGTCCAGCTGGCCGCGGACAGCGGTGATGACGAACTGGCCGCCTACGCCCTGGTCCGCAGGGCGGAACTGGCCCTGTACACGGGCGATTCGGTGGCCACCGTCCAGCTGGCCCGGCGGGCCGGACAGCAGGCCCGCAGTGCGCGCATCCGCGGGCTCGCCGCGCAGCGCGAGGCGCAGGGGCACGCACTGGTGGGGGACCGCGACGCATGCCGCCGGGCTCTCGACCGCGGTGCGGAGCTGACGTCCGGCGCGGCGCCACCGGGCGGCGGGGAGCCGGTTCTCGGCAGCATCCATCTGCCGGATCTGACGGCTTTCGTCGCGGGCTGGTGCATGCACGACCTCGGTTCCCCGGCTGAGGCGGTCACCCTGCTCGGGGACGGCCTGGACGCCATTCCGCCGGAATCCCGGCGGGCCAGAGCCCGATATGGCGCCCGGCTCGCGCTTGCTCTGGCGAACGTCGGCGAGATCGAACAGGCTTGCCAGATCGCCGAATTGGTCGCCTCTCATGTTGCCCTCATCGACTCGGCCACCATCCGTGCCGATCTTCTGCGCCTGAGTCGGGCACTCAATCGTTGGCCAAAGAATCCCACCGTCCGTCGGACCCTTCCGCATATCGCGATGGGCCTGCACACCAACCGGACCGGGCCGGGAACTCCGGCCTGACTTCTCGCCCACCGGCCGGCCCCACGCAGAAGGCCGCCCGAAGAGCCGCAGTGCTGCCGTATCCGCGGTGTTCCGTTGCCCGGTCAAAAGGCCGAGGGCAACGCGTTGACCGTGCTTGAAACCCCTGTGAATCTCGGCTTCATCCCCCTGTGCCCAGCGACAGCCCGAGTGGCCCGTGCAGCACCCGGCTGCCGTAATCCACCGCTGTCATCCTGAGGAAAGGCAGAACATCATGGCCGGCGTTTTCATCAACTACCGGACCGGCGACGGCGCTGAAGCAGCCGTCCTGCTCGATGAGGAATTGAAGGACGTATTCGGCCCGGAGAACGTCTTCCGGGACCGCCGCGCCATTCCGGCCGGGGCACACTTTCCGCCCGACCTGTGGCGGCACCTCGAAAGCTGCGGGGTTCTCCTCGTCCTCATCGGCCCGAACTGGCTCGCGCTGCGCGACGACGACGGCCGGCGCCGGATCGACGTAGCGGGTGACTACGTCCACGACGAGATCCGCTGCGCACTGGAGTGGCGCAAGACCGTCATCCCCGTGCTGATCGACGCGGCCGTGCTGCCCTCCAGGAGTCAACTGCCCACCGCTATCGGCGAGCTGGCGGAACATCAGGTGATGCATCTGCGAGTGCCGTACGCGCATCTCGACCTCCCCGTCATCACGGAGGCCCTGCGCAGCCACGTACCGGTGAGCAGGACGGCCCAGCAGCCGGCGCCACCCGTCGGCGGGCCCCTCCAGGCGCGCGGGGACGTCATCCACAAGAGGAGCGCCGTCAGTTACGGCGGCAACTCCACGTACCACGAGAACCGGGACGCAAAGAGCGGAGGGCAGCAGTGAGCGACATCGAACAGCCCGGCGCGGACAGTGCCGCGCCGGAGGACATACCGGGTGGGGACCTCTCGTCCGCCACCCCGGACGAACCGGCGCAGAGTACGGCCGAACCGGTGGAGCCGGGAGCGGCCCCACCGTCCGATGCCCCCGAAGCCACCGCCGCGAGCGCCCCGAGCGGGCAAGCCGCAGCCAAGAACGGCGACAGCCGCCCGTCGGCCCAGGACACCGGCCGGGCAGCTCCTCGGCGCGAAACCGGCGACGGCGGCGACTTCACCCGCTACCAGCAGGCCCGGCAGCAGAACGCCCTGAACAAGCTCAAGCGCAGTGCCGTCGCCCATGGCAGCGGCTCCGCTTTCTACGCCGAGCAGCTGACCATCGGCGGAGACACCGGCATCGAGATCCAGGTGCTGAGCGTCTCCGAGCTGACCGTCGCCCAGCAACTGGACTCCCATCAGGACATCGATCAGCAGGCACAGATGAGCGCCCGGCTCGCGGCACAGCACGTCCTGGTGCTCGCCGGGAAGCCGGGCAGCGGTCGCCAGTCCACGGCACTGACCCTGCTCGCCGGCTGCTGTCCCGACGACCGGATCAAGATCTTGCACAGCGAGGCCCCGGGCATCCTCCAGGCGTTGTGCAGGCGTGCGGACGAACTGCTCACCCCGGGCGGCTTCGTGGTGGACCTGGACGACCAGCCACTGAAGCTGTCGACGCTCGAAACGCTGGGCCATCTCGCCCGCAAGCAGCGCGCCTTCCTCGTCGTCATCGGCGAATCGGGCCCGGTGGACCCCGACCGGCTGCGGCCCCATGCCTTCGAGCACCGGCGCCCCGCCCTCGGCGACGTCCTGGCGGTGCACCTGCGCCGACTGCTCGCGGGGCACCCCGGCGTCTGCGCCCAGCAGGACTGCACCGCCGAGCACACCACGGCGTTCCTCACCCGGATGCTGGAGTCACAGCAGGTGCAGCGCACCCTCGACGGGGCCCCGTCCGTACGCAGCGTCGTGGAGTTCGCGGAGGTCCTGGCGCAGAGCGTCCACTCCGAGGACACCAGCCTCAGCGACGTCATCGGTCAATGGCGTGACCGGCTGCGTCGGCTGGCGAAACAGCTGCTGCACGTCCCCGCGGAGACCTCGCAGGGCCCGGTCCTCGATCCGCACCGCCAGGCGTTCCGTATCGCCTATGCGTTCTTCCACGGCCATCCGCTCTCCGATGTCTTCGAGGCGGGCGAGGTCCTCAGCGCGACCGTCCTGCCGCGCTACGAGACCCGCGAACCGGCGCCCACCAACCACGTCTTCGAGCGGGAACTGGACCAGCTGATCCCGCAGGAGATGCGCGCCTCCGCGGACACCACGCCCGGTGGCCGCGCCGACGACAACCCCCGCCGCGCCAGGCTGGTGGACGAGGAGCTGATGCACGCCGTCATCGAGGTCGTCTGGCACGACTATGACAGTCTGCGCGACCCCTTGCGGGAGTGGCTGACGGCGCTGGTCGCCGGCCCGCTGGAGCGGATCCGGGTCCGTGCCGCGCAGATCGCGGGGATCCTGCTCAGCCATGACTTCGACAGCGTCTACCGGGACCTGATCCGGCACTGGGCCGGCGAGTCCGCGGCCTATCGCCAGTCCGCCGCGCTGGCCCTGGAGATGGCGGCCCACGACCCTCGGCTGGTGGACCGGGTACGCGGGCAGATCAGAAGCTGGCTGGGCAGCCCCCGGTGGCAGCTCCAGGACAGCGCGGCCCGGGCGTACGGAACCCTGGTCGGCGCGCAGGACGTCCCCGGCACCCTCTGGGCGCTGCGTGAACTGGGCACCCGTCCGGAGCTGGCGTTCAGCAGCTCGGTGGCCTTCTCGATGTCCTGGCTCTATCTCGCCGGTGCCCCGGGCCCGACGGCCGACGCCCTGGACCGCTGGATCACCTCGGACAACGACCATCTGAACCGGCACGCGATCCGCACCCTGCTGATCCTCAGCCGCTACGGCGCCGGCCCGGACCGACGCGACCGGCCCGTACTCGCCGACACCGCCATGACCGACCAGGAACGTGCCGATGCCCTGGTACGCCTCTGGCGCCATGCCCTGATGGGGAAGGACAGCTCGGCACGCGCCTGGGATCTGCTGCGGCGCTGGCTGCTCGCAGGGGACGCGGACAAAGAACTCGCCGCCTTCCTGGAGGCACTCGTCCCGCGCATCTGCGCCCGGCCGCTGTCCCTGCGTGCCGGGTTCTACCTCGGTATGTGGGCCGGCCGCCATCCGGACTCGCGCACCATACGCCGGCTCCGTCACCAGCCGGCCCGCGGCGGCCTCGCCACCGACTCCGTGTCCTGACCGACACCCCGCAACAAGAGGAGAACGACCATGACAGAGCGCAAAGGACTGCGCGCCAGGCTCCGCAACTGGTGGCGCCGGGTAACGGGCAAGAACGATGCGGAGAACGTCGACGGTCCCGAGCCCGTCGACGAGACGGAGGCCCCCGACACCTCGGCCGGCGGCCAGGCGGCGCGGGCCGAGGTGGGGGTGGAGCTGCCACCGGGCGACGAAGCGCTGTCGGTGGCGGCCCGCGGGGATGTGTTCGCCTTTGAACTCGTTCCGCACTTCCGCTGGAGCAGCCGGGAGATGACGCTGGACACCCTGCGCGAGCGCGCGGCGATCCACGAGGAGGCAGCCCGGGGCAAGCTGCTGCGACGCGCCTGGGCCATCGCCCGGACCTGTGACCCCGGCGATCCGGTGGCCGCGGAGAAAGCCGTCAACAAGGAGCTGCGCGGCGGCTGGTGCTACAACGACGAGAAGGGCCTGATCCGCTGCCGGCCGTCGGTCCGGATGCGCATCGACCCGGCCCTGCGCGAACATGTGCTGCCCTTCCACCTCGCCGAAGTGAGACTGACGGAGGAGCACCGCCTCGGCGAGCTCAAGGCGGGACAGGTGCAGGCGCGCACCGAGCGCTGGCTGCAGGTGATACGTGAACTGGAGCTCCTCGGCACCCTGGGCCCGGCCGAGCGGCGGCTGTTGGTGCCGTTCGCCGCGGCACTCGCCGACGAGGACTTCTTCAAGGTCATGCAGGCGCTCAAGAACACCCGCCGCAACGGGGCCGAGGCGCTCGCCGATGTCCTCACGGCCGCGACCAAGCACCACGAGCAGGTGGGCCTGTTCGAGTACGCCAACGCCTACGACAAGGCACTGAGCGAATTCTGCCGCCAAATGGGACTCAGCCCCTTCTCGTGGGTGGACACCGTGACCGACGTCGAGGAGCTGGCCCCGTGAACCGCGCGGACACCGCAGCGCCCCGGCCCGGGCGCCGCCGCGCAGCGCCCCTCGCCGGGGCTCTGGGAATGGTGCTGATGGCCGGCCTCATCGGCGCATGCGGCGACTCCCCACGCCTGGACGCCTGCGCTTGGATGAAGGAACCCGTGGAGCCCGCCGGCCGAACGGTGGTCCTCGTCGACGCCTCCGCCTCCGTACGGGGCACGGCCGCCGGACGCGACTACGCCCACAGCGTCGGCCCGCTCCTCGCGGCGGTGGCCGAGCGCAAGGACACGGTCTCGGTGGGCAGCTTCAGCGGCGACTCGGCGCAGATCACCTGGCTCGCCAAGGACCGTTCGACCGACTGGGCCACGAACAACGACAACACCATCAATCAGCGGAAGCGAAAGCAGCAAGCGGTCGGCTGCCTGACCGGCCTCGTCGGCAAGGCCGAAAGCGCCGTCCCCCAGAGCGGTGGCAGCAACGTCCTCGCGGCCCTCACGGCAGGCGTCTCCTCACTGGAGGCCACATCCGGCGACCGCAGCCTTCTCGTACTGACCGACGGGTTCTCCACCACGGGCTGCGCCGATCTGCGTGGGGCCGCATTCCGGGACACGAGCGAGAGCAACGCCATCGCCCGGGTCTGCGCCGCCCGCGACGAGACACCGTCCCTGACCGGAGTGGACCTCACGCTCGCCGGACTGGGCCAGCCGGCCGCCGACCAGCCCGCTCCCACGGCGGCCCAGCGCACCTGGCTGAACACCCTGTGGCGCAAACTGTGCCGTGCCGCGGACACGGCCGCCCCGGGCACCTCCTGCACCATTGCCCCGACGGCCATCGGCACGGCCGGACACCACACGCCGCGGAAGAAGCCGCCGCAGGACCCAGTGGTCGACTACGCCAACGACCGGCCCGAGACCTACCAACTCCCCGGCGCCGCACTCTTCGACACCAACTCATCCGTCGTACGCCCCCAGGCGCTGCCGCTGCTCAACGATGTCGCGGTCAGGGCACGTACCACCCCCGGCAGCAGGGTCGCCGTCTTCGGCTATGTCGACCCGCGCGGCCGGCCGGACAACAACCAACAGCTGTCGCAGGCACGGGCGAACGCGGTGCGGAAGGTCCTGACCGGGCTCGGGGTGACGCGGGTGACGGCACACGGCCGGGGTCTGCCGACCGGGTGCGCGAAGCCGGCCCCCACCGCTGCGGGCCGGATGACGGCCGAGGACAGGCTCCAGTGCGACCGGCGCGTCGACATCGACATCATCAGAAAGTGAGGGTGGCGGGCAGCGATGAACACCACCAACGGAAAGCACCGGCCGGAGCCGGCCGCCCGCTATCAGGCGGCGGTCGACTGCCCCGGCAGTGACCCCGCCTTCGTCGGACTGGACGTCAAGAAGAGACCGTCCTCCCGGCCGGCTGACCAGACCGACAACCGGGAACAGGCCGCCCTCATGCGTGCCTTCACCGACGCCAACACCGTACTGACCGCGGCACAGCCGGGGCTCGGAACCGCGGCAACCGCGGTCGCCCGCACCTTCCAGGAGGCGCAGACCACCATCGAAGCGGCCGAGCGGTTCACCGCCGCCCGGTCGTCCCAGCAGGCCCAGGAGCACATCGGGGAACTGCGCGCCCGGCATGCCGACGACGGTCCGGAGAGCCTGCGCCGTCGGCCGGTGCTCTGGCGGCGCCTGCTGTGGCCCACCCTGGTCGCCGGGGTGGCCTTCGACACGATGTTCATCGGCACCCTGATGCAGCGGTTCTTCGGCCTCGGCGAGGATCAAGCCCTCGCCTACCACCTGGCGTACCTGCCCGGATTCGGGGTCGCCGTCTGCCTGCTGGCCGCGGGCAGTCTGCTGGCCGAGTCCGTCTTCCGGCGGCGTACCCGGACCGCCCGCACGCTGGAGCGGACCCACCGCGGTCCGGTCGCCGCACTGCGCGAAGCGGTCTGGCCCAAGAGCCCGCGTACGGAGCGGCGCAGAGCCGGCGAACTGCCCTGGCCGAACGCGGCAGGCCCGGTGCTCTTCGCCCTGGCCATCCTGACGATGGTCGGCATCTGGGCCCGTATGCGTGCGGCCGACGCGGTACGCGAGCAGGTGGACCTGGCACCGGATCAGGGCGCCGTCATCATCCTCACCCTGGTGCTCAGCACCGCCGCGATCGTGGTCAAGGTGCTCGCCCACAACCCCTGTGCCGACAGCGACCGGGAGGCCGAACGGTCCGTCGCCGCGGCGGAGAAACGCGGTAAGGAACTGCTGGCGGAGGCACGGCGCAGGCTGGTGGGGCACACCGAGACCTGGTGGCGGCTGCGAGCCGCCGTCGAGGCGGCGGCGAGTGACACCCACCGCACGCTCGAAGAGGCATGCATCCGCATCGTCGAGGAGCGCGCCCGCACCGGCGTGGCCGGCCGACACGACTTTCCGCTCACCATGCCCGCCTGGCCGTACCCCACCCCGGCACGCAACGGCGCCGCCCCGGCCACCGACGACCGGGCGCCCCTCCGTCCCACACCGCCCCGGGCCCGTCTCGAACTCCTCGATCACGCCTACACCGTGCTCGTCCGCTACGCCCCCGAGCCGCTGGAAGACCGCATCGGCGGCATCGCCGATGACCTGAACGGACAGTTCCGTGCGTCCCCCCGTCAGCCCGCAGAGCAACCCGACGCAGCGACACCCGGGAACGCCCCGGTAGCCGGTGAGGCCCCCGTGGCCGACAAGGCGGGGATACCCGGCGAGGCCGAGGTACCCGGCGCGGTCCCGGCAGCCGGCGAGGCCGGGACAGCCGACGGCGCCCACATACCCGACGAGCACCGGATTCCCGAGGCTGACCGGCCACCCGGTGAGCCCAGGACGGCACCACCGGCGGAGCCCCGTCACGCCGCCGCGGACAGCCCGCCGGATGCGGAAGGAGGGACGGCAGGGTGACCGTGCCACCGCGCTTTTGCCCGGAGGAAGTGAAACACCTGGAATTCCTCCAGGCCGTGATTGCCCGTCATGCCAATACCTCCTTCCTCGTCAAGAGCTGGGCCATGACCGTCAGCGGCGCCTTTATCGCGGTGGCCACCCGCGGCCCGAGCTGGAAGACGGCCGCGGTCGCCGTGGGACTGGCGGCGGGATTCTGGCTGCTCGACAGCTACTACCTCCGCCAGGAGCGGAGGTTCCGCACCCTCTACGAAAAGGTCGCCGACCGCCGCACCCCGCAGGTGATGCCGTTCACGATGGACGCCGAGCAGTACGGCGACCGGGTGCCCTGGCGTGATGTGGCGCTGTCCAGGACCATGCTGCTCTCCTACGGGGTCCTGGTCGCCATCGACACCATGACGGTCATCTTTCTCGCCTGATGCCGTTGAGCAGAGGTCATCTCCCCGCGGGCCGGGCGGCGGTCCACGGCAGCAGCAGACCGTCGCCGTCGGCACGCGGGACGACATGGAGATGAAGGTGGCGGACGGTTTGTGTGGCCGACGGACCGCGTGAGGTGATCACATTGCAGTCGCCGGCCTCTCCCGCGAGTTCGGCCGCGCGCAGCATGGTGGTCGCGGACACCTCCGGGTCCTCGGCGACATCGGCGACATGCACCCTGGGGATGACCAGCACATGTCCGTCGGTGACCCCTCCGTGGCGTGGCCGGATGGCGATGGTCTCCGGCCACTCGCGCAGCACCGTTGCCGGTGCCTGGCCCCGGACGATGAGGCAGAAGGGGCACCCCGGCCGCTGAGCGCGGGAAGTCCGCGGATTTCGCGGGCAGGCGTCCGGCGCGTCACCGGTCGCCTCGTGGAACTCCCCATGACTGACCATGAATCCTCCGCACGGGGCTGCTCGGACCGGTCGGGCCGGTCGTACCGGGACGGGCCGGCCGGGCAGATACCGCCGGGCCGTCGGGCGCCGCGTCCGCCGGATCAATAATCGACCATGGAATCCGCTCGTGAGCGGCTTCGTCTTCTTCCCGCCGGGTGAACGCCGTGTTCCCGGTCCGAGCGGTCCTTGTCACCAGAGCTTGTCGATCTCGCCCGGGTACACCTCGATGCGGGAGTGCGGGAAGGCGGAACGATGCCGCCGGCCCCGGGGCGAGAAGAAGCCGGCCATGGTGACCTTGTCGAAGCCGGGGCGGTCGCTGGGGAAGGGGGCCAGGGGCGTACCGCCGACGAGCACCGCGCCGGGCAGCTGATGCCAGCCCGCGCCTTCGTAGAAGGGCTGAAGCGGGCGGTCGCAGGTGAACAGACCGACGTCCAGATTCATGGCCGCCATGGCTTCGCGGGCCGCCGTCACCAGACGGCGGCCGTGGCCCTGGCCGCGGGCGGCGCCACGGGTCACCACCGTGCTCAGCCCCGCGGCCTGGTAGCGCTCTCCGTCATGGACGATCTGCTTGGTGAGGATGTCCAGGGCGGCGAGCACCGTGGCACCGTCGACGAGCAGCATCGACACCGGCCGCAACGCAGGGTCGTGGGCGAACGTGCCGGGCGCCGAAGGGGAGTCCGGTGGCCAGGCCTCGTCCCGCAGCTCCGCCACCTGCGTACGCAATGCGGGCGGGACATCGGCTTCCGGGAATGTCATGATCGGCACCCACCCATTGTGACTGCCCGTGCAAGGGGGGCCAAGGGTTTTCCTGTGACCGGCCGCACCTGGCCTCTTGTGGGCCGCTGATGATCGAGGACCGACCTCATCGCTGCATGTGCACGTCGGCCCAGGGCAGACGATCTCCATGGGATTGCTGAGGCGTTGGGAACGTGCGGTGGAGGATTGCGAGAGCGCGCTGCTGGCCAAGATTTTCCGGACCGACCCGGTCCAGCTGTTCGACGCGCTACGGCAGGAGTGCGACAACCATGCACTCGTCTGCAGCCAGCGCCGCGTCCTCGTGCCCAATGACTACACCGTCGAACTCGCGGAAGAGGTGCACGATGAACTGGCCGCACGCGGCGGGCAGGTGGGGCGAGAACTGACCGACGTGCTGGACCGGCACGCCGCCGAGCGCGGGTACGAATGGGCAGGCCCGCTCACCGTCCACGTCGCCGCCGCCGAAGTGCCGAACGGCCGGTACCGCATATCGAGCGCGGCCCTCGCGCACATCCCCGTCGGTGCCGCAGGTCCCCGCGGAGGGTGACCAGAAGCCGGTGTCACTTGATCCGGCGGAGAGTGCCGGGTAACCGCAGTGGTCTGCCGCATTGAGGGGTGCGTACTACTGACATCGATGGGTGCATGGTGCTGACAGCGGAGGGGCCGGGCCTCAGAACGGCCGGCCCCTCCGCGTCCCATCGGACTCCTCACTCCGTCGAATCGGCGATCTCGGCAATCACCTGGGCATGGCAGGGCTCCGGGAGGCACCAGCAGCCGAGCCGGCGTCCGCGCAGTTCCGGCAGGAGCGCCAGCAGATCGGGGCGTTCCAGCAGATAGGCGCGGTACTTCGCCAGGACCTCCGCGCGCGAGCCGTCCCGGCCCGGGCGGAACGGACTGGCCAGCGGCGACGCCTTGAGGTGCCAGCCGCCACGGTTCATCGCCCGCCCTACATAGACCACGTCGGCGTACTCCGGGTCGTCCCGGTGGCCCTTGAGGTTGACGACCGTCGTGCGCTTCATGCCTTCATCCTCATGCCGCCGACCGCATCCGGCAGTGCGACGGCCGCGTGCGGGTCGTGGCCGCCTTGTGCGAGCGCCCCGGGCGGATGCGCGTGGACTGTGGACTGTGTCATCTGTCGTTCGCTTCCGGTGGTGTGGTCCCGGGACCGGCCGGCTTTCAGGGGAGCTTGACGGCCAGCAGGTCGACGGGACGGATGTCGGGGGCCGAGCGGAGCATGGTGCCTGCCGCTTGTGTCAGCGCCGCGGCGATCCGGCCCTGCAGATGACCGGTCCGGCCCTCCTCGTCGTGAAAGGTGTCGAAGACCCCGAACGTGGTGGCGTCCTCGCGGAACGCGAACCACGTGACGGTGTGCTCCTCCTGCCGCGCGAGCTCCAGCGCGTCGCCCAGCAGCGCCGCGACCTGCTCGGTGTACTCCGGCTGTGCCTCGATGCGTGCCAGCAGCCCGATCTTCATGTGCGTGACCTTCCGCGGTCCGGATGTGTGACCGCACGCCCCGTGCCGCCCACCCGGCCGACCTCGTGTCAGGGCCGGTGCGGGGCTCCGTACCCGCGCGGCCCTCTCGGCTCGCGACCGACCGGGCGGCCGTCCCCCTCCCGTGACCGACCGGACGGCCGCCTCCCCCGTGGGCCGATCGGCCGTCCCCCATGACGGATCGGCCGTCCCCCGTGACCGATTGGCCGTCCCCCGTGGGCCGGCCGTCCCACGCGACCGATCAGCCGCCCCCCCGGCGACCGATCAGCCGCCCCCCCCGCGACCGACCGGGCGGTCATCCCCCCGTCCCCGCGCACCACTCGCGCGGGGACGGACGCCCGGCCCGGGATTGCTGGCTGCGACTACCCGTGAGCTGCCGGAACCGGCGATGGGTTTACAGGGGTCGGGCCCACAGGTCCCACTGGAGGCCCCCGCCGTCGCAGAAGGGGTCGGCCCACTTGCCGCTGCTGACCAGGTCGGTGCCCGCGGCCTGGCAGCCGCCGAGAGTCCAGAACTTCTTGCCGGTCCACACGGTTCCGGGCGGGCCGTCCATCGGCTTGGCCTGGGTGTGGAGGGCGGCCGGTGCGGCGGCCTCGGCTCCGGTGGTGGCGTGGGCCTGAGCGGCGCCACCCAGCCCGACGACCGTGAGCGCGGCGGCAGCGAGCGCAGTGGTGAGAATTCGCCTGTTACGCACGTGATGTCCTTTCCCCGTTGTGGCGGGCCCCTTGCGAGCCCGTCACCCTGCATACGGATGAGGCCCCTTCGCTGTATGACACGTCGTCATGTGACGTGGGTCACATGTAGCGCGACGGGGGGCTGCCTGCCCTCTTCCTCGTGCGCCCGGCCCCTGGGCCGCCGCCCCGGTGGGCGTGAACTGCCGTGGCCGAAAAGCTATTTGACGGAGAAGCGTCTCGCCACGGCGACCGTGTACGTCTGATCGTGAAGTGTGCCGCGGCGTCCGATTTCGTCCGGCCGGGCCGAAGTCGCCGATGGATCGGCCGTGGTGACGGGGTGTCCGGTGTCGTGCGCGGTCGCCCGGCGAAGAGAAGCGGAGGTTGCCGGGCGAACTATTCCGACCTGCCGGTTTACCTGTTCTTTTCAGGGTGTTGTCCGGAGGCGCTTGCCTTGGAAGCGCGGGCATGGATAGCGTAACCAGCACCTAAAGCTTTCTGGACAGCTTTAGTGAAAGCTAAACATCGTATTGATCCCGGGTGGGGGAGAAGCATGCAGATCAAGGTTGCGGTGGCGTACCACAGTGGATACGGCCACACCGCAAAGCAGGCGGCGGCTGTCGCGGCCGGCGCGGAGAAGGTTCCCGACACCCAGGTACGCCTGGTCTCCCTCGCCGAGCTGAACGACGAACTGTGGGAGGTGCTGCAGGAGTCCGACGCGCTGATCTTCGGCACGCCGACCTACATGGGCGGCAGCAGCGCCGTCTTCCGTGCCTTCGTCGAGGCCACCAGCCAGGTCTGGGGCGACAACATGCGCTGGAAGAACAAGATCGCCGGTGGCTTCACCAACAGCGGCAACATGGCGGGCGACAAGCTCAACGCGCTGATCGACATCACGCTGTTCGCCGCTCAGCACGGCATGATCTGGGTCGGTCTCGCCGAGTACGGCGGCTGGAACACTTCCGCCGGCAGCCCCGAGGACCTCAACCGGCTCGGCAGCTGGTTGGGCGCCATGTCCCAGTCGAACAACGACGAGGGGGCCGATGTCACCCCCTGCGCCAGCGATCTGCGTACCGCCGAGGCACTCGGCCGCCGGATCGCCGAGACCGCCCACGTACACCGGGCCGGCCGCGCAGCCGTCGGGTTCGACGGGGTCTCAGCCTGACCTCCACGACCCGTACTTAGGCAGCTGCGACCGGGAGGGGGACCCGATGAACAGCCGTCAGAAGCCGGTGGTGCCGCACACGGACGTACAGTCCGAGGTGGCCACCGGCGATGCGGTCAGCCGTCACGTATGCAGCGCGGCGGCTGCTGTCGCACGGGGCACGGCAGCCCGTGCCGTGCCGGTAGGGGGGCCTTGTCCGGGCCCACCGCCGTCGCCCGAGCCGGCGCGACGGGCGATCCGCTCCGCACCACCGCCTCCTGTTGCGGGATCGCCGGGTGCGAGCCCGCCCGGTCCCGCACCCGGCTCGCCGGCCCCGACGGCGACGATCCGGTGAACGGCGGGGCGAGTGGAATCGACTGTGCCGTAAGCCGCTCGATTCCGGATGGAGCGGCGGTCGTCCGGCACGTCATGGCATCGCCGCCGCACCGACTCCGGGACGCCGGGCCGCCCGGCCCCGCACCGGATCCCTTCCTCTCGACCGCACACTCCGGCGGGGGACGCTGTCCCCCGGTTCCGCACCGGCTTCGGCCACGAGGCCACCGGAGAACTGCCGGGGCCGATGAGGCCCGGTGTTTCTGCGACATCCAGGCGGCCGGTCCCCGCGCCGCCGTACCGGACAGCGCGCCGTCACCGGCGTCCCGGCCGGACCGAAGCTGAACACCACCCGGTGGCCCCGCCCACCGGTGTGGAGCACCACGGCCGCCACGGCGCGGAGCGTATTCCGCTCACCCTCGTGGCACGGCCGGAACCGATGCGCCCCAGGGCGTCCCGGTTCCCCCCTCCCGGCCGGCTGAAGCTCGTCCCCGTTCGGCAGTTCCATCACCTGCACCGTGCCCGCGGGCCGCCGCGAGCACGGCACGTCCTGGCCGCGTCCGTCCACGCGGCCGTTGCCACCTGCCATTCCGAGGAGATCAGCCATGTTCAAGACCACCACCGATGCCGAGTTGGCCGGCAACCCGATCGACGAGGTGATCGGTTCCACCATCCGCTACGCGGCGCTCACCTCCGCCGCCAAGCTCGGCATCTTCACCGCACTGGAGGAGGGCGGCCCCAAGACCCTCGACGAGCTGGCCACGGCGATCGGCGCCGGCACCGACGGCACCCGTGCGGTGGCCGACGTCGCCGCCGTCCTGGGCTGGCTCACCCTGGAGGACGGGCGCTACCGCAATGGCCCGCTCGCCGAACGCTGGCTGGGCAAGAACGCCGAGTACGACTTCACCCCCGCCCTGCTGTGGGCGTACGAACTCACCAATGTCATGTGGGACCTGCCGCAGGCCGTACGGGACGGCAAGCCCGACCGTTCGCTGTGGGAGCGCTGGGCCGACAACCCCGAGGCCGGGCGGGACTTCTCGGCATACATGCGGGTCAAGTCGCGGCTGACCGTGCAGGCCATCGTCGACGCCGTACCGCTGCCCGAAGGGGCGCGGCGCCTCCTGGACCTGGGAGGATCGCACGGACTGCACTCCATGGCCATGTGCCGGCGGCACCCCGCGCTGTCCGCGACCATCGTCGACCTGCCCGAGGCGCTCGCCGACACCGGCGCCGCGATCGCGGAGGCGGGGCTGGCCGACCGGATCAGCCTGCGGCGCGGCAGTTTCCTCAGCGGCGACCTCGGCACCGGATATGACGCGGTCTTCCTCTTCGAGATCGTGCACAACCACACCGACGAGGAGAACCGGGACCTGATCGCGCGGGCCGCCAAGGCGCTGCGGCCCGGCGGCCGGATCGTGGTGCTGGAAGACGTACGCGGCGAGCAGCTCGACGAGCACAACGCGGCGTTCTCCCTGGCGATGTACGCCTGCTCCGGTGACCGCACCTACAGCCTGCCGGAGATCTCCGGCTGGCTCACCGGGGCGGGCCTGAAGACCGTCGAGCGGATCGCACTGCCCTCATCCGTCTCTCTGGTCGTCGGCACCAAGTAGAGCCGGCAGCCGGGGAAGGGGGGAGCACCGTGCAGATCGATCTGGCACACCGGTCGACCAGCTCATGGGTGGACGCCGCGGACCTCGCTCGTGAGGTGTACGCCCAGGCATATGGCGCCGATGTGGCGCCCCGGCCCGACTCGTTCATCGTCGCCCGCCCGGCCTGCGGCGGGGCGGTGGAGCCCTGCGCGCCACTGGCCTGTGCGGGGCTCACCTTCGGCAGGGACCAGGAGTTGTTCTCCGAGCGGTATCTCGACACCGGAGTCGAGGCCGCCGCACTGGCCCACCTCGGGGTCACGGTGGACCGGAGGCGGGTGGTGGAGGTGGGGGCGCTGGCCACCCGCCGCGTCTCGGTCGGCCGCGAACTGATCAGAGCGACACCGATCATCTCCTGGTGCCTGGGCATGGAGTACATCCTGTGCACCGTCACCCGGAGCCTGATCACGACACTGGGCCGTACCGGCATCTGCTTCGTGCCGTTCGGACCCGCCGACCCCAGCCGGCTGGCTCCCGACGAGGCGGCGCGCTGGGGCTCGTACTACGACCATGAGCCACAGGTCGGCGTCATCGCGCTGAACGCCCTGGACCGGCTGTTCTCCGACACCACCGGGCGCTACTCCGTCACCGACCTCCAACTGAGCATCAGCGCAATGGAGGTGGCCGGTCATGCGGGCCATTAGGGAGAGCCTGGTCAGGTTCGGTGAGTCGGCGCGCCCGATGATCGAGGTGCTGGGGGAGGACGGCGTCCCGGCACGGACCCTCAGCTACCAGGAGGTGACGCGCCGGGCCGCCGATCTCGCCGAACGGATCGGCCAGGGGGACGGCCGGCCGCTGCGCATCGGAGTGGTCTGCGGCAACACTCCCGAATTCGTGGTCGCCGACCTAGCGCTGATCGCCGCCCGCGCCATCGAGGTGCCGGTCCCGCTCGCCTTCTCCGCGGAACAGGCCGCCGGCCTGCTGGAGGAGACCGATCTGTGTCTGGCGGACGCGGCCGGGCAGGAGCGTCTGACGCAGTGGGGGAGGGACCGGGTGCTGCGCCCGGACTGTACGGTGCTGCCGCTGTCCACGGACGAGCCCGTGCCGTCCGCGCCGTTGGTGCTGCGGCCGGCCGGCGCCGGCCGGACGGACTGGGAGTGCAAGGCCATCCACACGTCCGGGACCACCTCGCGTCCCAAGGGGGTGCGGATCCGGGCAGCGGCGCTGAATGAACTGCTGGGCTCACTGCGGTCGGTGATGCCCCGGGGCGCCTTCGCCCGCTATCTCTCCGTCGTTCCCTTCAGCCTGCTCATCGAGCAGGTCACCGGCCTCTACATGGTCCTGCTCGACGGCGGGACGCTCGTCCTGATGCCGCCGGGCAAGGCCCTGGTCGGCACCGCGGCGTCGGCCGCCACCGACGCCATGCCGTATGTGGCGGCGTCCCGCCCGACCGCGATGGTCGCCACGCCCGCGCTCGTCGATGCCTTCGCCACGGCCGCGGACGAGGCCGCGGGCAGCGGACGGGCCGTGGCGCCGGCCCTCTTCGGGAGTCCGGAGGCGCCGCTCATCTGCTGCGGCGGTGCGCCCGTGCACCCCGAGCTGCTGCGCCGCCTGGAGGAGCACGGCCTCCCGGTCCACGAGGGGTACGGGTTGTCCGAGAACAGCTCCGTGGTCAGCTGGAACACCCCGGCCGCCCGGCGCCTCGGCACCGTGGGCCGCCCCCTGCCGCACGTCCGCGTCAGGATCGCCGACGATGGCGAACTCCTGGTCAACAGCACCTCGTTGTTCGCCGGCTACACCCGCGACGACCCCTCCAGCCTCGTCCTCGACGCCGACGGCTGGCTCCGCACCGGCGACCTGGCTCGGGTCGACGGGGAGGGATTCCTCAGCATCACCGGACGCAAGAAGAACGTCATCATCACCGCGGCGGGCCGCAACGTGGCCCCCGAGTGGGTCGAGGCGCAGTACGCCCAACTCCCCTTCGTCCGCGCCGTCGCGGTGTTCGGTGACGGACTCACCGTCCTCCACGGGCTCTTCCTCGTGGACGGGTCCACCGACCTCGCGGCGGCCGAGGCGGCCGTCCGGGAGTTCGGCGCGGCACACCTCTCCGAGGTGGAGCGGGTCGCCGTACCGCACCTCACCGTGGCCGACGAGCGCCTCTACCGCAGGTTCTTCACCGTCACCGGCCGGCCCATGCGGGCAGCCATCCGCACCGCCTTGTCCAACGGAACGCTGTACGACCACCAAGGAGCTGACGCATGACCACGATCGCTGACGTCCGGCCCTACGGCGCCGCCACCGGCCGGCTCGTCCTGCCCGCCGGGGACAGCTCGCTCCGGGCGCTGGACCCCGCATGGGTCACCGGTCTGCTCGCCGACGCCGGCTTTCTGCTCTTCCGCGGCTTCCACACCGACCTGGAGGAGTTCACCTCGTTCGTGAAGGCACACTCCGGCCGGATCACCCTCGACCCGGCGCGCTCCTTCCACGGCGGTGAGGTCGCGCAGAAGGTGGACGCGGGCACCAACGCCGTCGGCCTCCACCTGGAGAACGGCAACAGCCCCTTCGGCCCCGACCTGACCTGGTTCCTGTGCGAGAAGGCCGCCTCCAGCGGCTCCCGGACCACCGTCTGCGATGGCTACCGCGTCTGGGACGCGGCCGGCGACACGGCCCGCGCGGTCTTCGGCATCAAGGACATCATGTACAGCCGCCGGGTGGAGGAGCCCAAGTGGAAGGCGTTCGTCTGCCACCAGACGGAAGGCCGCAAGGACCTCGACGACGTCACCTTCGCCGATATGAAGGAGCTGGTGGACGGCAGTGTGTCCACCACCCTCCAGCTCAACGACGACGGCTCCATCCACTACGCGTACCGCACCGGCGCCGCCCACACCACGCTCTTCGGCAGCCGGCTCTCCTGGGCCAACAGCATCTTCGGCCCCTCGTACAACTACGAGGCCCCGCGCATCACCTTCGCCGACGGCACCGACATTCCCGAGGAACTCCTCGCCGAATTCCGTCGGCTCACCACCGAACTGACCGAGGAACTGGACTGGCAGGACGGCGACCTGGCGCTGATCGACAACACCCGGGTGATGCACGGCCGACGCGAGATCCTCGACACCGACCGGACCATCTACAACGCACAGAGCTACCTCGACCCCACCCTGCTGGCCGCCGTGCGGGACGGGAGGGCGCAGCGGTGACCACCCCTCCCTCCGGGCTGGACGACGCGCGCGTGGGCGCCGTGCTGGACGAGATCGCCCACACCGCCGAGCACAACGACCCGGACGTGATGAAGCGCGCCTACGCCACCGCGGCCGACTGGCCGCAGCCGCCCACTGCCCGGCAGGCCGCCGAGCTGTGTGCCCAGGCCGCGCTGCCCGTGCACCCGCAGGTCGGCACCTTCCTTTACCAGCTCGTACGGAGCCTGCGCCCGGCCCTCGTCGTGGAGTTCGGCACCTCCTTCGGCGCTTCGACGCTCTATGCGGCGGCCGCGCTGCGCGACAATGGCGGCGGCCGCATCATCGGCTCGGAGCTGCACCCCGGCAAGGCCGACCGTGCACGCGGCCATCTGGAGCGCGCGGGGCTCGGTGCCTTCGCCGAGATCAGGACCGGCGACGCCCGCGAACAGCTCACCGCTCTTCCCGTTCCGGTCGATCTGGTGCTGCTGGACGGATGGAAGGAGCTCTACCTCCCGGTCCTCAAGGTGCTCGAACCCGCACTGCGGGCCGGCTCCCTGATCGTCTCCGACAACCTGCCGATGCTGCCGCCCGAGTTCACCGACCACGTCCGCACCGCCGGCAACGGCTACCTCTCCCAGCAGCTTCCGCTGGGAGACGGCATCGAGTTCTCGCTCCGCCTCCAGGAAGAGGCATGACGCCGCGGCCGGGTGAACCCGCCGGATGCCGCGCCACCCCGTACACACGGAAAGGGCACTGAACACCCGTGAACCCCCGCACCCATCGCCGCACCCTGCTCCGGGCCGGCTTCGCCGCGCTTCCCCTGGCGGCAGCGGCACCGGCCGCACACGCCGCCGAGCGGACCGGCCGGCTCACCGCCGCCGATGTCTCCTGCTGGACCGACGCCTATCTGGAGGCCTGGCGGACCAAGAACGACGCCGCAGCGGTCCGGCTGTTCACCCCCGACGCCGTGTACGAGGCGGTGCCCGGCATTCCGGCGCAGACCTTCCGCGGTCGCGATGCCATCGGCCGCTACTGGCGCGACATCACCGCAGGCCAAACGGAGATGACCGGCCGTCACGGCACCCCTGTCGTCACCGGCAATCGGGCGGCCGTCGAACTCTGGGTCACCCTGCGGGCCCCCGCCATCAACCCGGACGGCGACCACTGGGTCACCTTCCTGGAGACCAACATCCTGCTCTTCGCCGCCGATGGCCGCTGCCGGCGCAACACCGAGTACTGGAACCTCCAGATGGGCCGGTTGGCACCGCCTCAGGGGTGGGGCACTGCATGATCCCCGCTCGTTCGCTGATCACCGGTGGCCGCGTCCTCAGCATGGACCCGGCCATCGGTGAACTGCCGTCCGCCGACATCCTGGTGGAGGACGGCCGGATCACGGCAGTACGCCCGGACATCGACGCCACCGGGGTGGACGAGCGGATCGATGCCCACGGGTGCCTCGTGCTCCCCGGCTTCGTCGACACCCACCGCCACATGTGGCAGGCGGCACTGCGCGGCAGTGGCGCCGACCAGACCCTCGACCAGTATTTCGCGACCGTACTGCAGACCCTGGCACCCCGGCTGACCGCCGACGATCTCCATACGGGGAACCTGCTGAGCGCGCTGGGCGCCCTGGACGCGGGGGTGACCACCGTCCAGGACATCTCCAACGTCGCCAAGCCGACCGAGGAGCACACCGACGCCCTGCTCGATGCGCTCACCGACTCCGGGCTGCGCAGCGTCTTCGCCTACGGACACGGCACGGCACAGGACGCCCGCCGGGTCCGTACCCGGCGGCTGCACGCCAAGGACGGCCTGGTGACCATGGCGCTCAACGCCGAGGCCGGCAGCGATGAGACCGTCCGTCGAGGCTGGGCCCTGGCACGTGAACTGGACCTGCCGACCGCCCTGCACGTCCGGGGCGGCAGCCCGGTTTCCCGGCTGCGCCGCCTCGGCGTGCTGCGCCCCGGGACGGTGTTCATCCACGGCACCGGCATGGACGCCGGTGAGCTGCAGCTGATCCACGACAGCGGTGGGGCACTGTCGGTCGCGCCCGCCATCGAAATGACCATGGGCCACGGGCTGCCCCCGTTCGCCGCCGCGAGGGCCGCCGGATTGCGCCCCAGCCTCAGCGTGGACGTCGAAGTCGCCGCGCCCAGCGATATGTTCACGCAGCTGCGCGCCGCCCTGCAGATCGGGCGCTTCGCGGCGCTGCAGGGCCATGCGGGCCCGGATGCACCGCTGCTCACCGCGCGGGATGTTCTGGAGTTCGCCACGCTCGGCGGCGCCGAGGCGCTCGGGATGACGGACCTCATCGGCTCGCTCACCCCGGGCAAGCAGGCCGATCTGATCCTGTTGCGCACCGACCGGCCCGGTGTGGCGCCGGTGTACGACGCCACCGCGGCCGTCGTGTCGGCGATGGACCGCGCCGATGTCGACACCGTGATGGTCGCCGGGCGGATCGCGAAGCGGCGGGGGCAGCTGCAGTACGCGGGGCTGCCGCGGCTGCTGGCACGGGCACAGGACGTGCGCGACCGGCTGGCCGCTCACTGACACCACTGCGTCAGCGGCGGATCAGCACGCCCTCCTCGATGGCGGCGAGCGCGATCCGCAGCTGTTCGCTGAGGGCCTTCGCGGTGCGTTCCGGAATGCGGTCGACGAGCCGGGCATGCACGGCGGTGGTGGCGCGCACCGCCGCCTCGGCGGTCTCCACCCCGCTCGGCGTGAGCTGCACCCAGCTGCTGCGCGCATCGTCCTCGGCCGCCGCGCGGGTGACATAGCCGGCGGCCACCAAGCGCTTGATGACATTGCTGGTGCCACCGGAGGACAGCAGGAGGGCGTGCGTGAGGTCGGTCGGCTTGAGGCGGTAGGGGGCGCCGATCCTCCGCAGGGTGGCGAGCACTCCGTACTCGGCCTGGGTGAGCCCCAGCTTCTCCAGTTCGGCGCCGGCGGCGATGTCGAAGGCCGAAACCAACAGGGCGGTCCGTTTGGCGAGTTCCAGCGGGAGACCGGCGATTTCGGGCAGTTCATGCCCCCATGCCGAAATGATCTCGTCTACGTGGTCAGGCTCCACCATGAACCGCCTTCCCTCTACCTAATAGCTCAGTTCAAAGATATCCCACTGTCCGGACAGGCACGTTCTGACCTGGGGAGACGGTGTGGTTGTCAGATGTAGACACTGTGAAAAGCTTTCCATGTACCTTTCAATATAGCTTTTCTCAATGCTTCCTCTCTATGCTTCTCCCATGTTCAAGCGTGAGTCGAAGCGTGCTCTGGCCATGACGGCGGTCCTGGCTCTGGCGCTGACCGGCATCACTTCCTGCGCCGGCCGCGCCGCGGACAAGGCCCCACAAGGGGGCGCAATGGCGGAAAACCGCCGCTCCACCGAGGAAGGAACCGTGGGAATGCGAGAGTTCAGCGCCGCACCGGACCGGCTGCCGTCGTGCTTCCGCGGCGCCCGGGACGCCACCGCGTACCGTCTGCCCGGTTCCTCGGGGCGAGGCCGGCTGGTCACCGTGGGCAGCGGACCTCGCGGGGTCGTCTTCGCGCCCATCTCCTGGGGCGATGCCTGTGAATGGGCGGCCGAGGCCAAGCGGCTCGCGACCCGCGGCTACCACGTCGTCACCTTCGACTGGGGAACGGACCGCCGCCGGACCGTGTCCGACGCGACCCGGCTGCTGCGTTCGCGCGGCACCACGAGCGTGGCGTGGGTGGGCGGTTGTATGGGCGGCACGCTCATGCTCGGCATGCTGCCGGACCGCACCGCCCGGCCGGCCGGCGTCGCCGGTATCAGCCCGCTGGCCTCGCTGGGTGGCTACACCGCCGGGAGCGGCACCTCCTACGACGGCGAACTGCTGCTCCTGGGGACGGCCGACGATCCGCTCTCCGACGAAGGACGGCTGCGCGAGGTCGCCCATAGCTTTCCCCAGGCAGAGGTCACGGTCCTGCCGGGCACCCGCCACGCCGCCGAGATCTTCGCCGGCCCGCACGGTGACGCGGCCCGCCACAGCCTCGACGGCTTCCTCGACCGCACCTTCGCCCCGGCCGGCGGCTGAAGCCTCGGTGCCGCAGGCCCCAGCAGTCCGGCCCGGCCCGGCCCGAACTGCTGGAACCCCTGGCACCGCCCCGGCCCGAGAGGAGGCGGAGGCGGCGCCGACCGTCCGGGTCGGTCAGGAGTGGGTGGCGAAGTCCTGGGTCCACCACGGGCCGTTGGCGCTGAGGTTGACGCCCACACCGGTGGCTTTGTAGGAGCAGTTGAGGATGTTGTCGCGGTGGCCGGGGCTGTCCATCCAGCCCTTCATCGCCGTCGACGGATCCTTGGGGCTCTTGAAGATGTTCTCGGCCCAGCTGCCCCACGGGAAACCGGCTTTGGTCATCCGGGTTCCCGGGTCGACGCCTTCCGGGGTGTTGTGCTCGTAGTAGTTGCGGGCGGCCATGTCGTCCGAGTGGGCCTGTGCCGCGGCCTGCAGTCGGCGGTCGACGGTGAGCGGGCCGCAGCCGTGCTGCGCCCGCTGGGCGTTGACCAGCTCGACGATCTTCTGCGCGAACGCCGCGGCGGTGCCCGTCGCCGCCCGCGTTCCGGCCGGGTCCGTGGCCCCTGCTCCGGACTCGGGGTGGGCCGCGCGGGGCGTTGTGCTCTTGGCGGTGTCCGCACTGCGGCCGGGGCGGGAGGTGTGCGGCCGGGGCGCGGAGTGCCGCTTGCCGTGTCGTTCGGCCTCGGACGGGGAGGCCGAGGGCTTGCGGCTCTTGCGCGGGCGCGAGGCGGTCGGCGCCGGGGGAGTGGAGGTGGTGGCGGCCGATGCGGACGGCGCGGACTGCTCTGCCGCGAGCGCCTGGTCGGCTCCGGAGTCGGGCCGCATCAGCATCACACAGGACCCGCCCACGACGATCACGGAAGTCACCGCCAGCAGTGTGGCCTTCCGCCGGGGATGGCTGCCGCCGCGGTGCAGGCCACCGGTGCGTCCATGCCGGCTTCCCGAGCGACTGCCGGCGCCGGACCCGCCCGAACGCCGGTGCGCGGCGGACTCGTTCGCCCGGCCGCCGCTCCCCGTCGGGGCCTCGTCGTGGAACTCGGTCTGAAGGTGGTCGTTGTCCATGGTTCCGTTTCCTGTGGGGGCCGAGGGATCTGCCGGCCGGCGGTGCCGCGTGGTGCGCGCTCCGAGGTGGCCGACACATGGGAGATCCCGGGGGCGGGCCCCGATAACGGAAAGCTCGCAAGAAATGTGCCGCGGTCCCTCAGAGGCCTCCGGTCCCCGGCCAGGGGCCGACTGCCACGACATGTCGCCGGCACCCGGACCGAGCCAGGGGCGTGGCCCGGACCGTGGGCGCTTTCCGGATCCGCGTAGGTTTTTTCTGTTATCGCGATGAGCCCGCGGGGTCACCTGAGTGCGGGGGCTACGAGTACGCACGAATGAACAGGGATGAATGGGCGTGAAGCAGGAAAACGGGACGGCGGCTGTCGAGGCCGCCAAGGCCGGGGACGAACATGCCCGGGAGGAACTCATCGCCTCCTACCTGCCGCTGATCTACAACGTCGTGGGCCGCGCACTGGACGGCCATGCGGACGTGGACGACGTGGTGCAGGAGACCATGCTGCGCGTCCTGGAGTCGCTGGCGGACCTACGGGAGCCGGCATCCTTCCGCTCCTGGCTGGTGGCGATCGCCATGAACCAGGTACGCCGCCGGTGGACCGCCGACCGCAAGGCGCCCGTCGTCGGCCTGGACGAGGCGCCGGAGCGGGCCGACCGCTCCGCCGATTTCGCGGACCTCACCATCCTGAAACTGGGGCTGTCCGGCCAGCGCCGGGAAGTGGCCGCGGCCACCCGGTGGCTGGACGAGGGGGACCGGTCACTGCTGTCGCTGTGGTGGCTGGAGGCCGCCGGTGAGATCACCAGGCCGGAGCTGGTCGCCGCGGTCGGGATCGACTCACGCCACGCGGCGGTCCGGGTGCAGCGCATGAAGGAGCAACTGGAGGCCGGACGCGTGGTGGTCCGTGCGCTCTCGGCGACTCCGCCGTGCCCCGATCTGGCCCACTTGACCGCCACTTGGGACGAGGAACCCTGCGCCCTCTGGCGCAAACGCATATCCCGCCATGCGCGTCAGTGCGCGGCCTGCTCCGGACACTGGAGCGACCTCCTGCCCGCCGAAGGACTGCTGGCCGGCCTCGCCCTGCTGCCGCTGCCTTCGCATCTCACGCCGCCCACGGGCCTGGCACCCACCGCCGCGACGGCGCCGGCGACTTCGGCACCCGCACACCACGCATCCGGCGTGTCCGGCGCACACCCCTTGCCGAAGCGGCTGCCCCGGCCGCGCCGGGTGAAGAAGGGCACCGCCGTGACCGGCACCGCCACGCTCGCCGTGGCCGTCACCGCCGCACTGTGGTGGTCGCCCGGTACGCCGCCGGCTGAGCGGAAGGACGAGCCGAAGGCGGCACGTACCGTGGCCGCGCCCCCACCGACCCCACACCCCACACCCACCCCGACCCCGTCGCGTACCCCGAGCGCGTCCGCCACCCCGTCCGCCCCGCCGCCGCCCACCCCGCCCAGCCTCGAAGAACAGGCCACCACGCTCATCAACATCCGGCGGGCCCGGGCCGGCTGCGGGCCTCTGCACATCGACCGGAGACTGCACACCGCGGCGCGGCGCCACTCCGCCGACATGGCGGCACGTCAGTACTACGAGCACGACACCCCGGACGGTACCGGCCCCGACGAGCGGATCACCGCCGCCGGATATCGGTGGAGCAGCTGGGGCGAGAACCTCGACCGCGGTCCGCGAACCGCCGCCGCGGCGGTGAACGACTGGATGGGCGACTCCATGCACCGCGACAACCTGCTCGACTGCAAGTTCACGGCAGTCGGCATCGGCGTCGTCGAGGGGGCGGGCGGGCCCTGGTGGACCCAGGACCTCGCGGCACCGCGCTGACCTTCACGGCCGGGGTGGGCCGGGCGGGCACGTCGACCGAGTCCGCCCGGCACCGGGGCAGCGAGTGAGAGCCGCCCCGGTGCGGACTGTGCGGGCCCGTCCTAGCGGGACACCCGCCAACTCAGCGATCCGGACAGCGGTTTGCGCAGCGCCGGGTCACGGACCGCGGCCGTCCGGTCGGTGGCCCTCGCCGTGACCGTGTGGGTGCGACCGTCGGCCGGGACGCCGAGGGCCCGCACCATGACCGTGGACCTGCCGCGCGCGGCCTTGCGCTCGCGGCCGTCGACATACCACTTCACCTGTGCGGAGTCGGGCGCGCTGACACGGAGACGAGCCGTGCGCGGCACCGTGCGGTCGGTGGCCACCGGGCTGCTCAGCACGCTCGCATAGCGGTAGAAGCCCGCGATCATCGCCTCACGGCCGGGAAGGTTGAACTCCCGGCCGAGCGTCCGCATGATCGAGTTCTCGGTGGGGCGGTTGAGTCCGTACTGGTAGTAGCCGCCGCCCTCGAACGCGCCGACCGCGCCGCCGTCCGGCGACTCCTGGCCGATCCAGCGGTACCACTTCTGCTGCTGGGCGGTCATCTGGTCGGCGGAGAGCGTGGTGAGGTTGGCCTCGGCGGGCTCGGGACCGGAGTAGGTGCCGGACTGGCCGTAGTCGTACTCGTCGGCGAGCTTGCCGAGCGAGTGACCGGTCTCGTGCACCGCGATCTGGTCGGACCGGTCGTTGTCGGAGGAGGCGGTGGCGATCCCGTCGTAACCGACCTGTGAGGAGACGTCGTTGTAACCCGCACCGCCGTACTTGGTGGAGTTGGCGAGCATCACGACGAGGTCCGCGGCCGGGGCCTTGGAGGCGTACGACTCGACCTTGCCGGTGTCGACGCACAGCAGCCGCTCGGTGCCGTCGCAGAAGAAGGCGGAGTCGAGCGCGGTGTCGTGCACCACGTCCTTCGTCGGGTCCCCGGAGACGCCGGACTCGTTGGATACGGCGTCGACGGCCCAGACGTTGAACAGTCCGGCGTACGAGGCGTAGGGCTCGACGGCGGAGATCTTGGCCCACTTGGCGCGGACGTCTGCGTGGAAGTCCTCCTGCTGGGCGGCGGTGTAGCCGTCACCGATGAAGACCACATCGAGCTTGGTGCCGACCGGGCCGTTCTGCACGATCGAGGTGACGTCGCCGTCGCCGGCGATCGCGGCCTTGTCGGAGGGGGAGAGCGGTTTCGAGGCCGGGACGGTGGTGTGCCGGGGGTGACCGGCCGCTCCGGTGAAGTACTCGACGTGCTGGGTGCGTTGCCCGTGCGGGGACGGCGCCGTGGTGGCGCCTTGGGCGGAGGCCGCGGCGGCGGTCGCCGCCAGCGCCACCGCGGCGAGGCCGGCCGACACGGCGGTACGTATGGAAGTGCGTCTGGAGGTGCGTCTGCGCATGGGGGGTTCCTCCCGAAGCCCGCCGCAGGAGCGGCGGGCTGAGCTGAATTCAGGCGCGCTCAACGTAGAGGCTCCGGGGGCTCCAGGCAACGGATGATGCCCAAGTGGCCGATTATGCGGATGAGTTGGGGGAGAGGCCGGTGTGCGCGGGGGTGCCCCGTTCGGCCCCGATACGTGTAGGGGGTGTCGCGGTCGGTGACCACTACGTCGTCGACACCGTGGCGTGGGGGCGCCGCCGCTGACCTCGTACGGACGTGACCGGTGAGGAGCCATCCCCTCACCGGCCGGTGCTTCCGGTAAGCGGTGTGCCACAGGCGGTGCGCCTGTGGCGCACCGCCATGTGGGAGCACACCGAACGAGGCGCGGCCCTCAGACCTTGATGATCAGTTTTCCGCGCACATGCCCCTCCTCGCTCAACTCCTGGGCCTTGGCGGCGTCGGCGAGCGCGAAGGTCTCGACGACCGGGACGGCGAGCCGCCCCTCGACGGCGAGGCGGGCATGCGCGGTCATGCCTGCCCGGACTTTCTCCGACGGGGTGCCGCCCCCGGAGAAGACCACGCCATGATCCGCCGCGTGCGTGTCGGCGATGGTGACGATGCGGTCGGTCGCTCCGCCGAGCAGGGCGATCGAGTCCGGCAGCGCGTCCTGGCCGGCCGCGTCGAAGACCGCGTCGACGCCCTGCGGGGCGGCCGCCCGGACCCGATCGGCAAGGCCCGTTCCGTACGCCACCGGGACCGCGCCCAGCGCGCGCAGGAAGTCGTGGTTGGCCGGGGACGCCGTGCCGACCACCGTGGCACCCCTCGCCACCGCGAGCTGGACCGCGACCTGGCCGACGGCGCCCGCCGCACCGTGCAACAACAGGGTTTCGCCCTCTTGCAGTCCCAGCAGGTCGAGGACGCGCTGCGCCGTCTCACCGGCGACCGGGAGGGCCGCCGCGGTTTCGAAGGAGAGCGCGGCGGGCTTGCGCACGATGTCCCCCGCGAGGGCGTACTCCGCGTAGGCACCGGTGCTGGTCCAGCCGAAGACCTCGTCGCCGACGGCGAGAGCGTCCCCCGGCACGCGGCCGGGACCGTCCCCGTCGCCGACCGCGTCCACCACCCCGGCGAACTCCAGCCCCGGCACGGCGGGAAACGTCGTCGGGTAGAAGTGCTCCACCCACCCGTAACGCCGTTTGTAGTCCAGTGGATTGACGCCGACCGTCACCACCTTCACGCGTACTTCCCCCGGTCCTGGCACCGGCTTGTCCATGTGCCCGAGGCTGAGCACCTCTGTGCCGCCGAATTCGTTGTAGATGATCGCTCGCATGGCGGTCTCCCCGTTCTTTGCATGGGTTATACGGGATGTCTGGGAGGCAAGGGATTGATGGCTTCAGCCTCGCCCCCGGGACGGGGCACGGCGCCGGTCATCGGGACAGTCCGGCCTGGCCGAAAGGCCAGCACCTGCCCCGGCGCCCCTGGCTACGCTGAGGCACATGGAGTTGACCGGATCCGTGCCCGCCCTGACCGCCGCATACGAGGTGATCCGCCAGCCACTGGGCGAGATCCTGCCCCGGCTCTCCGCCGTCCTGACCGAGTTGGTGCCGCACCGGGCGGCCGCGGAACTCTCCACACACTGCGCGCACTCCCCGTTCAAGACGTACGGCGATGCGGAGCTCACCGGCAGGCTGTCCACCGCCCACCTGGCGCCGCTGCTCGCCTCGGGCATCCCGGGCCGCCCGTGGCAGGGCACCCTCACGCTCGCCGGCGCCGAGCGGCCCGTCCTCGCCGTGACGAGCCGTGCGACGCTCCGGGGCGCCGTCCTGCTGCTAGTGCGGGACGGCGGTGCCACCCCCGTCGACGAACCCGCCGCCGCCCTCGTACAGGCGCTGTGGGACGTGGTCACCAGCCACTTCGACCGGTTGGCGGCGGAGGCCATGCCCGGTGCGCTGGCCCGCTCGCGGACCGCCGCCGGAACCCGGGCCCGGGTGATCGCGGAGCTGGGCGAGGCCTACTCGGCCGCGCTCACCGGAGTGCTGGGCGTTCTGCGCAGCCGCGCCCTCGACGATGCGGCGGCCCGCGCCACCGCCACGGATCTGGCGGTGTCGGCCCTGGTGGAGCTGCGTGCGGAGGCGGATCGCGACCAGGAGATCGCCGAGGAACCGGCCGGACAGGCCTTCGCCCGGCTCGCTGACTCGCTGCGCCCGCTGGTGCGCTACAGCCCCGTACGGCTGGAGCTGGGCGGGCCCGACTCCACGCGGACGGTGGCCGCCGACGTGGCACACACCGCGCGTGTCATCGTCCGGACGCTGCTGCTGAAGGTGCTGGAACAGGAGGCGGTGAGCCGCGTTCACGTCGGCTGGCAGATCACCGACGACGCACTGCGCGCGACGGTACGCGACGACGGGCCCGGCACCCTGACCCTCGGCGGCCTGGCCCACGGAGGGGTCTCCGAGCGACTTGACGTGCTGGACGGGCGGCTGGACGTCGACGCGGTACCCGGCTGGGGGACCACGGTGTTGGCGACGATCCCGCTGCGGGTCTCCCAGGACCCCGCCCCCGACCCGCTCACCGGGCTGGGAGAGCGGGAACTACAGGTGCTCGGCCGGCTGGCGCTCGGGCACCGCAACCGAGCGATCGCCCAGGAGCTGCACATCAGCGAGTCGACGGTGAAGTTCCATGTCGCGAAGATCCTCACCAAACTGGGCGTCGAGTCGCGGGGCGAGGCGGCGGCGCTCTTCCACGCCGTGGCATAGCCGGCTGCCGGGTCCACTCGGCGACGCGGCTGCCCAGCCGTCCCGCGGCCGACGGTGAACTGCCGTACCCGGCCCCCGTGTTCAGCCGCCGTCGCGCGCCACGAGCACATCGAAGAGCGGCCAGCCGTCCAGCTCCTTCTCCCCGGCTGCGGTGGGCAAGCGGCCTTGCGAGGCCACCTCGTCGAAGATCCGGCGGACCACACCCGGCTCGTGCAGATTGAGCACACCGCCGTTGTGGGCGGCGACCGCACCGGAGTGCAGGAGGCCGTCAGGGACGAGACGCCCCGGCCGGGCACGGAAGACGATCCGCAGGGTTGCCCGAGTGGCGTCGTGGTGGAGCGAGAGAATCTCGCGGCATTCGGGGTGCTGGTGGCGGACCGACCACAGCCAGGTTTCCTCGCCGATGACCAGACGCCGAAGTTGATGATCTTTCCGCATGTGTCCGAGCGTAGGGGGCCGCAGTGCGCAGCGGGGCCCCGCGCCGGGTCACGGCCGGTTCCCCCGTGCATGGTTGCGGAAGGTGGCGGGGGTCTCGCCGGCCCGTTGCCGGAAGAACTTGGTGAAGACCGTGGCGTCCGGGAAGCCGAGCCGGTCGCCGATGGCGGTGGCGGTGAGGCCGGTGTGCACCAGGAGGCGCTTGGCCTCCAGGAGGACCCGATCGTCGATATAGCGCTTGGCGCCGCACCCGGCGGCGGCGTGGGTGGCGCGGGTGAGCGTGCGGACGCTGTAGCCCAGCTGTCCGGCGTACTCCTCCACCCGGTGCGTGCGGGTGAAGTCACGCTCCACGGCCTGCTGGAAACTCCGGAATGCCGCACTGCCCACCTCGTCGCCGCCCTGCGTGCCGCGCACATGGGCCAGCCGTAGGACGAGCACGGCGAGCAGATGGCGCAGCACCTCGATATGCACCTCCAGGGGCAGGCCGGCCAGCTGCCGGTACTCGCTCTCCAGTAGCTCCAGGACATGCCGTACGGCATCCCCCTCCGCGCCTTGAGGGGTCAGCGGCAGCTTCCCGTCGTGCTGGTCGACGCGGGCGGCCTCCACGGTGGCGGGGCTCAGGAAGCCCGGAAGGAAGAGGACGATGGTGCCCTCGGCCAGGGTGAGGTCGGAGCGGTACTGACTGATCTGGCCGGGCCGCACCCACAGCCAGTTGCCCGGGGTCAGCTCGTGCTCGGTGAAGTCGACGGAGCAGCGCAGGGTGCCGGAGCGCACCGAGATCAGCTCGTGGAAGGCCAGCCGTTTGGTGGCGTACGGGTCGATGTCATGCCCGCGGGCGCGGGCGAGCAGGTCGGCGAAGCCGAAGACCTCCGCGCCGGGCGGGGCTCCCGGAGAGGCCCTGAAGGGGACCTCGGTGACGTCAGCGGGTCCGTTTCTGTCCATAGCGTGTCCTCAGCGTACTGCTTCGAAGGGGTGGCTCGCGCCTAGCGTGAGAGGTGACGGGGCCGGTCAGGCCAAGTGCGGGCTGACGTGGCACAAATCCGCGGTGACGATGCGGTGACCGAAACCTTCATTGCACTCGCACCGGCCTCGGCCTGCCGTGCACCGGCCTTGACCGGCCTTTGTGCTGTCCGACGAACCGAGGGAGCTGACCACTG
Source organism: Streptomyces sp. NPDC048434 (assembly GCF_043200375.1). Taxonomy (NCBI): domain Bacteria; kingdom Bacillati; phylum Actinomycetota; class Actinomycetes; order Kitasatosporales; family Streptomycetaceae; genus Streptomyces; species Streptomyces sp. NPDC048434. The sequence goes on from NZ_JBICXQ010000005.1 coordinate 191,975, forward strand.
TGCGACTGATCGTGGGGATGACGGGAGCGACGGGTGCCGTGTTCGGTGTCCGGCTGCTGGAGGCCCTGGCCGAGCTGCCGGACGTCGAGACCCATCTCGTCCTCTCCCGCTGGGCGCGGGCCACGATCGAGCTGGAGACCGGACGTTCCGTCGCCGAGGTGAGCGCACTCGCCGATGTCACCCACCGGTCCGAGGACCAGGGCGCGACCATTTCGTCGGGCTCCTTCCGGACGGACGGCATGGTGATTGCGCCGTGCTCCATGAAGACGCTGGCGGGTATCCGGGCCGGCTGTGCCGACGGGCTGGTGGGGCGGGCGGCGGACGTGGTGCTCAAGGAGCGCCGCCCGCTCGTGCTCGTGCCGCGTGAGACACCGCTGAGCGAGATCCATCTGGAGAACATGCTCGATCTCGCGCGCAAGGGCGTGCAGATGGTGCCGCCCATGCCCGCTTTCTACCACCACCCGCAGTCGGTGGACGACCTCGTCGACCACCTCACGGCCCGCATCCTCGACCAGTTCGACCTGCCCGCGCCCGCCGCCAAGCGATGGGACGGCATGCGCGCCGCCCGCGCGGTCAAGCCCGTCGCCTGACCCCGACACCCCCGCCCCACCGAGGAGTTCCCATGGCATACGACGACCTCCGCAGCTTTCTGGCGGCCCTCGACAAGGAGGGCCAGCTGCTGCGCATCACCGAAGAGGTGAGGCCCGAGCCGGACATCGCCGCGGCCGCCAACGCGGCCCCGCGGCTGGGCGACGCGGCGCCGGCGCTGTACTTCGACCACGTACGGGGCTTCACCGACGCCCGTATCGCCATGAATGTGCACGGCTCCTGGGCCAATCACGCCCTCGCGCTGGGTCTGCCGAAGGAGACCGGCACCAAGGAGCAGGTGGCGGAGTTCATCCGCCGCTGGGCGGAGTTCCCCGTCGCGCCCGAGTGGCGGAGCGATCCGCCGTGGGCCGAGAACACCATGGACGGCGACGCCGTCGACATCTTCCAGGTGCTCCCGCTGATCCGCCTGAACGACGGCGACGGCGGCTTCTACCTGGACAAGGCCGCGGTCGTCTCCAAGGATCCCGAGGACCCCGGCCACAGCGGCAAGCAGAACGTCGGCATCTACCGCATCGAGGTCAAGGGCAAGCGCAGGCTCGCGCTGCAGCCGGTGCCGATGCATGACATCGCCCGGCATCTGCACAAGGCGGAGGAGGCCGGGGAGGACCTGCCGGTTGCCCTCACCCTCGGCAACGACCCGGTCATCTCCCTCGTCGCCGCGACCCCGATGAAGTACGACGAGAACGAGTACGAGCTGGCCGGCGCCCTGCGCGGCGCCCCGGCACCGCTCGCGAGGGCGCCGCTGACCGGTCTCCCGGTGCCGTGGGGATCGGAAGTGGTCATCGAAGGCGTCATCGAGGGCCGCAAGCGCGAAATCGAGGGCCCCTTCGGCGAGTTCACCGGCCACTACTCCGGCGGCCGCAAGATGCCCGTCCTCCGCATCGACAAGATTTCCTACCGCACCGGGCCCGTTTTCGAGCACCTCTACCTCGGCATGCCATGGACCGAGGTCGACTACCTGATAGCCGCGAACACCTGCGTGCCGCTGTACCAGCAGCTGACGACGGACTTCCCCGAGGTCCAGGCGGTCAACGCCATGTACACCCACGGCCTGGTCGTCATCGTCTCGACGAAGAAGCGCTACGGAGGCTTCGCCAAGGCGGTCGGCATGCGGGTGCTGACCACCCCGCACGGACTCGGCTACGCCGCCACGGTCATCGTCGTCGACGAGGACGTCGACCCCTTCAGCCTGCCGCAGGTGATGTGGGCCCTGTCCACCAAGATGAACCCGGCAGGCGACCTCATCCAGGTCCCCCATCTGCCCGTCCTCGAACTGGCCCCACAGGCGCAGCCCCCCGGCATCGTCGACAAGCTCATCATCGACGCCACCACTCCCGTCGAACCCGACGGCCGCGGGAACTACGGCAACCAGGTACGCGACCTGCCCGAGGCGGGAGCCTGGCTCGCCAAGCTCCAGCAGCTCGCCGCCCACCGCTGACGGCGCTCCTTCGGCTCAACTCACCGCCCTCCCACCCCACTTGACGAAAGGGACAGCCTCATGCCCGACGCCGCCACTTGCTGCCCACGCTGCGCACACACCATCATCGAGCACCTCTCGACCTCACCCGTCCCCGGCGTCTGGGACGTCCTGCAGTGCGAGCGGTGCCTGTACTGCTGGCGCACCACCGAACCCGACCGCCGCACCCGCCGCGACGCCTACCCCGACAGCTTCCGGCTGACCGTCGACGACCTCGACAACGCCCCTGAGGGGCCTGCCGTCCCGCCCTTGCGGACCGCCGGGTGAGGAGCGGCCCCGGTAACAGGGGGTCCTGCCGGGGATTCAGGCGTGCCGACGGATGTCGTGGGGGTCCGCAGTACCACCGCGGACCCCCACGACATCCAGCTACCGGTCACGGAGCCCGGATCGCCCCGCCGCCCGTTCAGGTAAGCCGCGACGGCTCCGGAATCTCCTCGTCGGGCGGTACGGCCTGGGGACCGGCGGCCCGGGTGCGACGGGTGAAGCGATAGCCGGCCACGAGGATCACCGCCCAGACCGGAGCCACGTACAGCGCGATTCTGTTCTCCGCGTCGAAGCCGAGCAGGACGAGAACGAGGCCGAGAAAGGCGAGGACGAAGTAGTTCGAGGCGGGTGCCAGCGGCATGCGGAAGGCGACCTGCCGAAGTTGCCCGGCACGGACCGCAGCCCGGTAGCGCAGATGGGCGCAGACGATGATTCCCCAGGTGAAGACGGCGGCGATGGTCGCCACGCTCGTCACGTACACGAAGGCCTTCTGCGGCACGAAGTAGTTCGCGGCCACGCCCAGCAGCATGACGATCATGGACGCGAGGATCCCCGCGGCGGGGACACCCTGGCGGCTGACCTTCCCGAACGCGGCCGGCGCGTGTCGGTCCCGGGCCAGGGTGAGCAGCATGCGGCCGGTGGAGAACACCCCGCTGTTGCAGGAGGACAGCGCCGCGGTGAGTACGACCATGTTCACCACTCCGGCTGCCGCGGGAACCCCGACCTTGGCGAAGACCAGCACGAACGGGCTGACATTCGGGTCGAGTTGGGTCCAGGGGACCAGCGCCATGACGGCGGTGAGGGCGCCGAGGTAGAACAGCGCGATCCGCCAGATCACCCGGCGCACGGCGGAGGGAAGGGTCTTTTCGGGGTCCTTGCTCTCCCCGGCGGTCACCCCGAGCAGTTCGACGCCGACGAAGGCGAACACGACCACTTGGAGGGCGAGGAGCGGTCCCGCCATGCCGTGGGGGAAGAAGCCACCGTGCGTCCAGATGTTGCTCAGCGAAGCGGTCTTCCCCAGGGGGCCGAAGCCGAAGATCAGGATGGCGGCGGCCATGATCAGCAGGATGACGATGGTGAGCACTTTGATGATGGCGAACCAGAACTCGAACTCCCCGAACAGCCGGACCGCCAGGAGATTGGCCACGCCGAGGATCGCCAGGGCGATGAGGCCGGGCAGCCACTGGGGCACCTCGGGCCACCAGTAGCGGACATAGATCCCGGCCGCGGTCAGCTCAGCGGTGCCGGTGACGACCCACATCAGCCAGTAGCTCCAGCCGGTGGCGAACCCGGCCCAGTTGCCGATGAACTCCTCCGCGTAGGTGGCGAACGAGCCGGACACCGGCCGGTACACCAGGAGCTCACCGAGGGCACGCATCACGAAGAAGACGACCAGGCCCGCCAGCGCGTAGGTGATCAGCAGACCCGGGCCGGCGTCGTGGAGGGCTTCGGCGGAACCGAGGAACAGACCGACGCCGATCGTCCCTCCGATGGCGATCATCTGGATGTGACGGGGCTGCAGACCCCGGTGGAGGTGCTCGGAGCCGGGGTCGTCATGGCCGGTGGGACGTGGCGGGGACGGTGGAGGCCGGTGCGTCATGGTGGGGCTCTCTCGTCGGGGGCGGAAATGAGGCAAATGAGGCAAGGGAGGGGACGGTTTCGGTGATCCAACGGGGTGGGGCGGTGGTCGGTATCGGTTCAGCGTGCGTCCACGGTCGTGCCACCGGTGTAGGCGCGCGGAACGCGGGCGCCGATGCGGCTGACGATTTCGTGCGCGATGGTGTGGGCGGCGCGGGCCCAGTCCTGCGCGCCGGGCTCCCCGCGGTCGCCGGGCCCGAAGAGCACGACCTCGTCGCCGGGCGTGACGTGCCCGTAGCCGTCCGCCTTGACCACGGCCATCACCTCCGCGGAGCCCGCCGCGTCGCACAGCCGGCTGACGTTGGCGCGGATCGCCGCGAGGTCAATACGGGCCTGGGCGTGCGGTGTTCCGGCCCGGTGCGGCTCCCCGTCGTGGTGTGCGAGAGCGGATCCGCCGGCCGGGAGCACCCCTGGTGCCGCGGCCGGGGCGGGCCCTCCGGCCGCACCGCCGCACGCCGCGGCAGAACGTATGTCCGCGACGGCGGTCACCGCCGCTCCGTGTCCGGCTTCGACGCTCTCGGCCTCGCGGGGAATGCCGAATGTCATGCCACCGTCCTTCCATGGAATCCGTTGTTGCCCGGTGAGCCGCGGGTGGAGCCATGGTTTCGACGGGGGAACGGGCCGTCATCGTTCGATCGGCACTGTCTCCGGGCGCTCGGGAGTGGGACGGGCACAACGGGCGGCGGGGGAGACGTGGGCGGTGGAGATCTCGGGCCGCGGGCGATGTGGACGGACTCGGACAGGCGACGGTGGACGGGCGAGGTCGGGCAGCGGACGGGCCGGTGTCGTCCGGGCGGGGCGGTGCGCCGTGCCGACGACGCCCATGACCGTCCGGGAATTCGGGCCGGGGACCGTCCCCGGAGGCGCCCGCGCCTCAGCCCGAGCGGGCCTCGGTGCCGGTCTCCGAGCCGCCCTCCGCGCCGTATTGGCGGGCGGTGAGCTGGAGCAGCAGCGCGGTACGGACCTGGGGATCGTCCAGTGGCAGCGCCACGACGTCCTGGAGGCGGCGCATCCGGTGCCGCAGAGTGTTGGGGTGGATGTGCTGCCGGGCCGCGGCGGCCCGTGGGTCGCCCATCTCCTGCAGCCAGGCATGAAGCGTGGGCACACAGCTCGTGCCGTACGCACGGTCGTGGTCCACCAACTGCTGCAGTGGCCCGACGGCTGCGATCCGGGCCGCCGCGGCGGACCGTGCGACATGGCGGAGCACGACCGTGGCCCACACCTCGTCGTGGACTGCCCGGGTGCTCGCGATCAGGCCCGTCCGGAGCAGGTCGAGGGTGTCATCGGCCTGCTCACGCGAGCGGGCGAGTCCGGGGACCGACGCCGCGAGTCCGCCGACCGCGACCAGGGGAGTGGGCTGCCCGGTGGACCCGCGAAGTGTCTCCAGCCAAGCGGACCCACCGTCGGTGGCCGGGGTGACCATTTCCGCGGGAACGATTCCGTACACCACCCCGCCGACGACCGCCGCGGGGGAGCGAAGACGGGACCCGCGGAACCGGGACATCCGCTCCCAAGCGGTCAGCCGTTGCCGCTCCGCCTCGTCGTCGTCCTCGCAGCGCACCCCCACCGCGATCACCCGCCAGGGGCCGGTCGTGAGGCCCAGGCGTCGCGCCGCGTCCGCCGCCCCCTCCTGGCCGTGCAGGACCGTGGCGACCATGTCGGTCAGGACCAGGCGTTCCACGTCCGCGCCGGCCCGGCGGCGCAGCAAATGCAGGGCGGCCACCGCCGCGGTGTCGGCGAACGCCTCGGCCCGCTCGGCGGCCACCGGTCCCGGCACGATCGCCCAGATCGAGCCGAGCACATCCCCGCCGGCGTGCACCGGCACCACCAGCCGGGGCTTGGTCCCTTCCACCACCGCGGGCACATAGATGGGGCCGGTGTCCTGGGCGATCTTGTGAAAGACACCGTGCCGCCGGAAGTGGGCGTTCACGTCGTCGGGGACGTGCCGTCCCATGATCGTCGCGACCCGCGCCTCGTCCCCGCGCTCCTGCCGCGCGGAGTAGGCGAGGACCCGTGAGCTGCGGTCCTCGATGCGGCCACGAACCGGTCCGGCAGCCGGCTCTCCCGCGCCTGCACCTGCGGTTTCCGCAGGGAAACCGATCGGCACGGCCGCATGACGGTGCGTGTGCACCACTCCCGGACGGCTCGTGAGCCGCCTTGCAGGTGCGGCGCCCGCACGGGGCGCCCAGGCGCCGACACCCGCGGACCTCGGGAGGACTCCGCGGAAATCACGTTCCGGTGGCGGGAATTGAACGGTTGCGGCCACGGCACCGTATCTCTCCATATCCGTGCCCCGTGGGGCACCGGTCCGCGATGTGAGGAGGGCACCATGACTGACCCTGGTATCCCGCAGCTCCAGGCTCTGCCGGACGGAGACGCCGAAGTTTCGCTGGTGATTCGTCTGCAGTGGGAGGACGTTGCCGCGCTCGGTCAGGACGCCGCCAGGCTGGCTGCCCGGTGGAAGCGCCCGGTGACCCTGGATGAAGCTGCCAGCCAGCGGCTGCGCATGCGCCCGCCGGCCACTCATGCCAAGACGGTGGGACAGGAGCGGGCGCAGCCCGCGGTGGCGTCCACGACGGTGTCGCCCCTGCCGTCCCGTTCCCCTCAGGAGCAGGCTCGCCAAGCGATAGAGAAGATCAATGGCAGCACCGGTCATGAGACGGCGTAGCGCGGCGACGCACTGAGGAGGGCGGCGAAGAATCCTGGTCTCCTGGGGCAGGGGGTCCGGCAGCATGGAACTGCCGAACCCCCTGCCCGCTGTGTTTTCCTGCGCTGCGCCGGACCTCCGATCCTGTCCGTAGCGGAGCGAGCGGCCACCGCCCGGCCGAAGGCAGGCGGCCTTCCCTGCCCCGCCGAAGCGCTCCGCCAAGAACCGCAGGCTGGGCCGACCGAGCGAAGATCCTCGGCCCAACGGCTCAACGCGGGCCCGCAGTGCGTGCTGCCCGGGCCGCGCCGGTGATGCTGTGACGAGCCGGGCGCGACCGGCGCTGTGTCCCGCCAGGACGGGGCCGAGCACCGAGGAGGCAGCCCATCGTGAACTCCACCGCCGGTGCAGTACGAGAGCCGGCGCCGGCGCGGCTACGGGACATCCGGCCCGGCGGACCCGGCCGGCGGCGTGGCCCGCCCGCCGGTGACACCGAGGCGGCCCTCTCCTGAACGTCCCGAGCAGCAAAGGCACGTAGGCATGCACACCACGGTCACACTGCTGGCGGACGCTCCGGCCCAACTGCTCCCGGCCAGGCAGCTGATGGCATTCACCCTGGCTTCCCACATCATTCTGGTGCCGCTCGGCGTGGCCCTGCCGCTGATCACCTTGGTGATGCACTATCGCGGCCTGCGTCGGAACGACCCCGTGGCACTGCTCCTCGCCCGACGCTGGTCGGCGGTCATGGCGGTGCAGTTCGCGGTCGGCGTCGTCACCGGCACCGTGCTGTCCTTCGAGTTCGGGCTGCTCTGGCCGGGCCTGATGGGCAAGTGGGGCGGTGTCTTCGGGATCGGGTTCGGCGTCGAGGCATGGGCCTTCTTCCTCGAAGCGGTGCTCATCTCCATCTATCTCTACGGCTGGCGGCGGCTGAAGCCTGGCACCCACTTCCTGCTCGGCCTGCCCCTTCCGGCCGCTGCCCTGCTCGGCGCGTTCGGAATCCTGGCGGCCAACTCGTGGATGAACACGCCCCAAGGATTCACCCTCGATGCCGACGGCAAGCCAGCGGACGTCCACATCTGGTCGGCGATCTTCACCCCCATGTTCGGCCCCCAGTACTGGCACTTCGTCGTGGCGATGCTGGTCACCGCGGGATACACCGTCGCCGGCGTCTACGCCGCCGGCTGGCTGCGCGGCCGCCGCGACCGCTATCACCGGCTCGGCTTCACCGTTCCCTTCACCCTCGCCGCGGTGTTCACCCCCGTACAGATGCTGCTCGGTGACTCCATCGCCCGGTCGGTCTTCCACAAGCAGCCGGTGAAGTTCGCCGCGACGGAGATGGTCTGGCGGACCGACACCCACGTACCGGAGTACATTTTCGGCCGTCTGCACCCCGACGGCAGCATCTCCGGCGGCATCAAAATCCCCCAACTCGACTCCGTTCTGGCCGGGTTCACCACCAAGACGAAGGTGACCGGGCTGACCTCCGTCCCGGCGAGCGACCGACCGACGGCCGCCCAGGCCACCATCGCGCACTGGGCCTTCGACCTCATGGTCGTGATCGGCTCACTGCTGCTCCTCCTCGCACTCTGGTACGGCTGGTGCCGGCTGCGGCGCCGTCGGCTGCCCCGGTCACCGTGGTTCTTCCGCGGTGCGGCGTGCGCGGGTGTCGCCTCCGTCGTCGCCGTCGAATGCGGCTGGGTCACCGCCGAAGTGGGACGCCAGCCCTGGATCGTCTACCAGCACATGCGGATCGGCGAGGCGGTGACGGCGACCCGCTCGACCAGTCTGTGGATCATGCTCGGTCTGGTGATGGTGGTGTACGTGTTCATCTTCGGCTCGCTGCTCGCCGTGCTGCTCAAGATGCGTACCGGCTGGCGGCTCGCCGACGCGCGACCGGCGGCGGGGGAGCGGCACGAGGGACCGGAGACCGACACCCCCTACGGGCCGCGCTCGCCGGTGCCGGCCGGCCGGCCTCCGTCGTCCGACGGGACGGGGGCGGAACCGGCCGAGGACGGCCGGCCATGATCGCCGCCGTCATCGCCGTGGCGATGCTGCTCGCCGTGGCCGCCTACGCCTGCGCCGGCGGCACCGACTACGGAGCCGGGTTCTGGGACCTGACCGCAGGTGGCGCGGAGCGCGGCAAGCGCCCCCGATGGCTGATCGACCATGCCATGGCCCCCGTATGGGAGGTCAACAACGTCTGGCTGGTCTTCCTCTTCGTCATCATGTGGACCGGGTTCCCGGTTCTCTTCCAGACCGTGTTCTCGGCGATGTGGCTCCCCTTGGCCCTGGCCGCCGTCGGCCTGGTCCTGCGCGGCGCCGGCTTCGCACTGCGCAAGCCCGTCCGCCGCATCGCGGGACGACGCCTGTACGGCGCCGTCTTCGCCATCTCCTCGCTGCTCACCCCGTTCTTCCTCGGCGCGGCCGTCGGCGGTATCGCCTCGGGACGGGCGGTACCGGGAACGGAGGCGTCGGCTCACGCCTGGGCCAACCCGACCTCCATCCTCTTCGGGCTGATCGCCATCGTGTCGACGGCCTTCCTCGGCGCCGTGTTCCTGGCGGCCGACGCCGCCCGCTACGGCGCACCCGACCTGGTCGGCTACTTCCGGCGGCGGGCGCTGGGCAGCCTCGTCGCGCTCGCCGTACTCGCGGCGATCATGCTGACCGTCACCCGGAGCGACGCCCCGCACGTCTGGCACGGACTCACCCACGGCGTCGGCCTCGGCCTCGTCATCCTGGCCGGAGTCTGTTCCCTCGCCACCGGGTGGCTCCTGCTGCGCCGCTCCGGAACCTGGTCCCGGCTTACCGCCGTCGGCGTCGTCGCCGCGGCGGTCATCGCCTGGGGAGCCGCCCAACGCCCCTATCTCATCCCCACATCCCTGACCGTGGCCGAGGGCGCCGGCGCTCCCAGCAGCCTGCGGTGGGTCGGCCTGGTCACCCTCGTGGCCGTGGTGCTCGTCTGCCCGGCGGTGGCCTTCCTGTACTGGCTGGACACCCACGGCGAGCTGGAACCGCTCTCCGGCGCCGACCTGCACCAACCCGACCTGTACCGGACCGAGCCGGGCCGCGATGACCCGCCCCTTGCGGGACACGGCGGCACCCACGATCCGGCCAGCGGCGAACCGAAGGATCCGTCGCCCTGACCGACGACGCCGGGAGCGGGCCTCTCCTGCACGGCAGTTGTCAGCAGCGCTCCGCGACGTGGCGCTCGGCGCCGGCGGGGCGGACCTCGCGATCGCGCAGAGAGATCGAGAGGGCCTTCCCCCAGGCGCGGCAGGCTGTGGTGAAGTCCTTCTTCTCGTATTCGATGACGAAGATCCGCTGGGCGTAGGCCTCGGCGAAGTCGGTGAACTCCTGGTAGCGGGCGCACTCCTCGACGACGGCGAAGTCGAAGCCGATGCGACGGTGTTGCGGCAGCAGGCCGGTGGTGTTCTTCTGGGCGATGGCCAGATGCCGCCGGTGGGCGCGGTGGGCCAGGAGCTGGGCGAAGGCCGCGGCATGCCGGGAGGTGAGCTTGCCGCCGGACCGCTCGTAGGAGTCGAGGTTGTCGGGTTCCACGGCGTCAAAACCGGCCTTGGCACAGCCGTCGATCCAGGGACCGACGATGTCCATGAGTGCGCGGCGTTTGGCGCCGGTGGAAATGTCGAGCAGGGGCTCGTTCCAGTCCTCGTCGATGACGGGCTCGCCGCGCCCATCCCGCAACAGCAGCTCGGGGTGGCGCTCCTTCCATACGCCGGCCGCGTCGGGCTGTGCCTGGAAGGCGTTGACGTAGCAGATGTTGTAGAGACCGGGGGCGGGCCGGGCCGTACGGTCCCGGGACACGGCCCGGACCCCGGCGGGCGGGGGATAGGCGCCGCCGAGCTGATAGTCGAAGACGGCGTTCGCCGTCGGCGGCCGTACCGCGGTCGGGGCGGTCGCCCCGCCGGTCGGCGCAGATGTCCGGGAGCCGGCGGCTTCCGGAGTGCGAGCGCCGGAGCACGCCGTGCTGAGCGCCATGACCAGGACGAAGGCGCCGACGGCGAGGGGGCGTGGAGAGTGCACAGGCGGAGCTTACGGGCGGGTGGCGCGCCCAACGGCCGGTGATGACGCCCTCAGGGACGGTTCACACCAGACGGGCGGCGATCTCCTGGGCGCAGGTGTGCAGCGCGGGCAGGTGGCTGAGCAGTTCGTCCCGCGAGGTGAGGACGACGGTCGCGCCGAGGGATACGGCCAGCGGCGGACGGCCGGAGGACTCGCTGCCCGGCACGGCGACCGCGACGGACCGCACCCCGACCTCGTTCTCCTCGTCGGCCTCCGCCCAGCCCTGGTCCCGCACCCGTGTCAGCTCCTCGCGCAAGGCGTCGCGGGTGGTGACCGTACGGGGGGTGACGGGCGGGAGCGGGGCGGTCATCAGTGCCTCCCGCTCACGCTCGGTCTGCGCCGCAACCAGGGCCTTTCCCAAGGACGTTGCATGCCACGGGTTGCGGGTCCCCTCGGCGCTGCGCAGCTGCAGATGCTGGGTGCCCTCAAGGGTGAGGACGAGAAGGACCTCGCTCCCGTCCAGAACTCCGGCGATGGCGGGGAGACCGGTACGGGCGGCCAGGCGGCGCATGGGGCCCGATGCGGCGGACCACCCGGCATCGGACCGCTGGAAGCCGCGGGCGAGTTCCAGGACGCGCACGCCGAGCGCAAACCGCCGGGTGTCCTCGTCGTAGGCGACGAAGCCCTCTTCGGCCAGCCGCCCGAGCAGCCGGTGCGCGGTGCTCACGGGGAGCTGCGCACTGCGGGCGATCGCGCTGACACCGGCGCCCGCGGGCAGCTCGGACAGCACGGTCAGCAGCCGCAGTCCACGGCCGAGCATGTCGTCGCCCGATTGCCCGCTCACCGCTGCGCTCTCCTGGTCACTGTCGCCGTTCCGTCCCTGCCCGGGGCCGCGCCGCGGGCGGGTGACGGCCTCCCGGCCACCCGCCTCGCCCGCGTCCTGCCCGTCATCTGCCCGGGCCGCATCATCCGCACGGTCCGCCCGCCGGTGTGTGCTGGTGCTCCGGCCGGTTCACCGTACCCGTTGGATGCGCGGCAGCGGATCCGGGCGCCGCGGCCCGGGGCTCGCGAACGGTGAGCATCAGGGCGGCGGACACCAGGGTGCAGGCGGCCATGAAGCCGAAGGCCCCCGCATTGCCGAGACCGGTGCCGCGCACCCAGCCGACGAGGTAGGTGCCGGCGAACGAACCGAGCGCACCCAGGGAGTTGACGAGGGCTACCGCGGCGCCGGAGACACCGGCCGGCGCCAGCTCGGAGACGAGCGCGAAGTAGGGGCCGTACGGCGCGTACATACACAGACCGGCGACCACCAGCAGCGCCAGCGCGAGCGGGAAGTGCGAGCCGGCCGCGTAGCTGCCGAGGAGGGCCAGGGCCCCGGCCGCGAGCCAGGGCCAGACCGCGATCCGGCGGCGTCCGCTGCGGTCGGACAGGCGGGAGTTGAGCAGCATCGCCACCGCGGCGAACGCATACGGCACGGCCGACAGCAGGCCCGTCGCCCCGATGCCGTCACCGGAGCCCTCCTTGATGATGGCGGGCAGCCAGAAGATGAAGCCGTACATGCCGAAGGACCAGAAGAAGTACTGCGCGGCCAGCAGGAGGATCGGCCGGGAGCGCAGCACCTTGCGGTACACCCGCCCGGTGTCGCCGGCGGAGGGGGACGGCACGGGGACGACGGCCCCGGCGGTGTGCCGCTCCGCGGTCAGCGCGGTCTCCAGCGCGGTGCGTTCGGCGTCGCCCAGCCAGCGGGCGTCCGCGGGCCGGTCCTTGAGCAGCCGCAGGCACAGCAGGCCCCACACGACCGAGGGGGCGCCCTCCAGGACGAACATCAGGCGCCAGTCGGAGACGGAGATCAGCCAGCCCGAGACCGCCGACAGCCACATGACGGTGACGGGATTGCCCAGGATCAGCAGGGTGTTGGCCCGGCCCCGCTCGCCCTTGGTGAACCACCGGCCCAGCAGCATCACCATCGACGGGAGCACCGCCCCCTCGACCATGCCCAGCGCGAAGCGCACCGCGATGAGCTGGCCGGGGCTGCTGAGCAGGCCCTGCAGCACGGCCAGCAGACCCCAGGTGACGGTGCACCACGCGACGAGCCGGCGGGCGCTGCGCTGCTCGGCGTAGAGGGTCCCGGGGATCTGGAAGAGGAAGTAGCCGAGGAAGAAGGAGGCGGCGATCAGCGAGTCGAGTCCGGCGGACAGTCCGAGCTCCTTGGCCATCCCGCCCGCCGAGGCGATCGCGTAGTTGGACTTGTCCAGGTACGCGAGCGAGTACGTGACGAACGCGATCGGCATCAGATGCCGGGCACGGCTCGACGACCAGAATCCCGCGGCGGGACGGGAGGGAGACGTCATCGTCATCCCAGACCCCCTTATTTCCGTGTGATGGAAAGTGTTTCACTGGGCGGGAAGACGTTATGAGGGCGACGCCGACGGGTCAATGGGTTCGGCAGCGTGGCCCGGCCCACATCCGTCCGCGGACGGCGGCCGTCCGGCCCCTGCCGCGTATCAGCGAGAGCGAGCAGCAGATGCAGCACACCCCCGCCCCGGCCGGTGCGGCCGGCCGGCACGGCGTGGACGTCCTCGTGCCCTGGCCCGACCTGGACCGGCGCCACGGCGCCTGGCCGGCCGGGACCGGCGTCCATGTGTGGGACGGGCTCACCCCGGCCGGGGAACTGTCCGACGAGACGCTGCGCCGGGTCGGCCTGTGGGTGCTGCCGTACGCCGTGCCGAGTGCCGAGCGGCTGCTGCCGCGGCTGCCGGCGCTGCGGGCGGTGCAGTCACTGAGCGCGGGGGTGGAGAAGCTGGTCCCGCTGCTGCCGTCGGAGGTGGCGCTGCACAACGGCCGTGGTCTGCATGACGCGAGCACCGCCGAGCATGCGCTCGGTCTGATCCTGGCGGCCCAGCGCGATCTGCCCCGGTGGGTCGCCGACCAGCGCGCCGGCCGGTGGGAGCCGCACTTCACCCGGTCGCTGGCCGACTCACGTGTCGCGGTGATCGGATACGGGTCGATCGGCGCGGCCCTGGAGCGACGCCTGCTCGCCTGCGAGACGGACGTGGTGCGGGTCGCCCGCCGGGCCAGGCCCCAGGAGAAGGTCCATGCCGTCGACGAACTGCCCGCGCTGCTGCCCGAGGTGGACATCGCCGTGCTGGTGCTCCCGGAAACGCCCGCGACCACGGGCCTCTTCGGGGCGAAGGAGCTGGCGGCGCTGCCGGACGGCGCGTTGGTCGTGAATGTGGGGCGCGGCCGCACCCTGGACACGGCGGCGCTGCTGCGGGAGGCCGGCGCCGGCCGGCTGCGCGCCGCACTCGATGTCACCGACCCCGAGCCGCTGCCCGCCGGTCATCCGCTGCGCACCGCTCCGGGCGTCCTGATCACCCCGCATGTGGCGGGCGGGTCGGCCGCGTTCCGCCCGAGAGCCGAACGGCTGGTGGTCGAGCAGGTGCGCCGCTTCGCGGCCGGCCTGCCACTGGACAACGCGTACCCCGTCTGACCGGGCGACCGGCCGGACCGGCGCCGGGGGTGGTATTGCTGCGGCCGTCGGCCCGCCGGCGGAGCCGGGCGCGGGCGAGGCGCAGGGAGCGCCGGCGAGTGGGGGAGATCCCGGGAAGAGTGTGCCTCCCGGCCCGGAGGAGCGGGCCGGGAGGCACGGTGGCCGTTGGGTGCATTCGTCCGTCCCGTGCCCGCAGGCGCGGGGCGGCCCCCCGGTGCAACCGTGCGGCTCCGCCGTGGTCGGCTCAGCGTTTGACCACGAACGCCTGGCCCTTCTTCGCTTCGGAAGAGCAGGACGTCTGCTCCGCAGTGGTCATCTTGCGGGTCTTGACGGTCACCGCATTGCTCTGCCCGTCCGTGCCGTTGTCCGCCGGCCCGGTGACCGTGTCCGGGACGAACCAGAAGTAGTGACCCCACTTCGGGCTGTCGTAGTGCGTCTGCCAGGTGCCGGAGACGGCCTGCATCACCTGTGCGCGGGAGATCCAGCCCACCTCGCCGGGCTTCACCGTCATGTTCAGGGAGCTGTTCTCGGTGTGCGAACTCGTCCAGGTGTGGCTGTAGGTCGCGGTGACACTGAGATCGATGAGACCGGCGATGTTTCCGCCGGCGGTGACGGAGACGCCTGCGGAGTCCGTGGAGCCCACGGTGTCCGCCCAGCCCATCGACTGGGTGGCATCCGAAGTGCTGCAGTTGTAGAGGGAGTTGGAGACCTGGCGGAAGTCCCCGAGGTATGCCTTGCCGAGGGTCGGCTCGTTGAAGCTGCACTTCCCCTCACCGGAAGCGCAGTCGGCTTTGAGCTGGTCCCGGGTCGGTTCGTCGGCCGCGGCAGCCGGTATGGCCATCGCCGCGACCAGGCCCAGTGACGCCGTGGACAGCGCCAGCAGCCGGCTTCCGTGGCGGATCGTTCTGCTTTTCGTCATCGTGCTGTTGCCTCTCGCCCAGCCTTGTGGAAGCGACGAGTACGTGTGGTATTCGTCGCTGTTGCGTTTGAGACTGGTGTGAAATCTGTGACAACTACACCAAGGATTAGTAAAGTTGTAGTTGATAGCGAAACAGACCCTTTACAGGGGACCGAAACGGAGGCAGCATCAGGTCTCGCCGTAGCTCCGGAGGGCTGGTCGCCGGGTGTTACCCGGCGGCGCGCGCCCCGTTGAGGACGGTATGCACGGCCCGCGCCACAAAGCCTTCCTCAAGGGGGAGTTGGCGCAGCACGACACGCACCCACGCGGCTCCGGCCAGCAGGTCCACCAGCAGCATGGGGTCGGTGTCCGCCGCGATCTCGCCGCGTGCCACGGCCCGGTCGAAAACAGGCTGCTCGCGGGCGATCCGGTCGGCGAAGAAGTCCTGTACGTGGGCGGCGAGTTCCGGGCTGTGGGTGACGGCGCCCAGTACGGACACGGCAATGTCGGAGGCGGGCCGCGTGGTGAGCAGGGTCACCATCGTGTGCAGCAGGGCCTCCAAGTCCCCTTCGAGGCTGCCGGTGTCGGGAGCCGTGAGCTCCAATTGGCGGGCGCCGATGAGTGCGGCGCCCAGGAGCGCCCCCTTGGAAGGCCACCAGCGGTAGATCGTGGTCTTGTTGACGCCGGATCGCTGGGCGACTCCCTCAATGGTCAGCCCCTCGTAACCCTTCTCCGCGAGCAGATCCAGTGTGGCGTCGAAGATCTCCTGCGCTTTCCGTGGGCCGCCGCTTCGCCGTGTCCCGCTCCGCTCCTCGCTCATGGGAGGAGATTAGCATCAAAAACAACGCAACGTTGCGTTGCATTTGAGGTAGCGTGCCGGGCATGGAGTCCAATGAAGCCGGTCTGCCCATCGTTTTCGTGCACGGCACGCGGGTGAGCGCCACGATGTGGCGACCCGTGATCCACGCCATCGGACGGCGTCATCCCACGGCGGCGCCCGACCTGCCCGGCCACGGGAAGCTGCGAGGTGAGCCGTTCAGCCTCCCCGGCGCAGTGGAGGCGGTGGCCGAGGCCGTGGACGAACTCGGCGGCCGCGCCCTGCTCGTAGGGCTGTCCCTGGGCGGCTATGTGGCGATCGCCACCGCCGGTGCCCACCCGGACCGTGTCCTCGGCGCGGTGGCCATGGGCTGCACGGCGCTCCCGCGCGGACTGTTCGGTGCCGTCTACCGGGGAGTGGCCCGGCTCGCGGCCGGACATCCCCAAGAGGCCGATCGGCTCAGCGCGTTCGCGTTCCGCCGCGTCCTGTCCCGCGCTCAGGCGCACGCCATGGTCGCGGGCGGCCTGAGCTGCGAGGCGACTCCGGGCGTCGTCAAGGCCGTGCGCGAGATGGACCCGCTGGCGTCGCTCTCCGCGTACCCGGGCCCGGTCTGGCTGGTGAACGGCGAGCGCGACCACTTCCGCCGCAACGAACGCCTCTTCCTCCGGGCCTGCCGCGACGGTCGCCTCGTGATCCGGCCAGGGTGCGGACACCTCACCAGCCTCACCGATACGACGGCCCTCACCCGTCAAGTCCTCGATGCCGCCGCGGTCGTCACGGCCCGGACATACGGCTCCTCGACGCCGGAGGGAGCGCGGTGACCGCCCGAGTGTGGAGCGTGGAGGAACCCTGGAAGTCCCCGTCCCGCCGCGCGCCGTGGGCCCGGTTTTCGCCGGAACCCCGGCCGCCCGGCGCGCCGCACACCACCGCACCGGCATACGGATGACTCTCCCCCGACCGGACGCCGGGAGCCGGACGGCCCCCTGAACCGTTCCGGGCCCAGGCGCCGCCGAGCCGCTCCCGCGGTCCGGCCAACAGACCGGCCATAAGCCACAAAACGCCCACCAACCCCGCAGGTGACAGCCGCCCGGAAGAGACGTTCCGGGCGCAAAGCGCAAGATCCGCCCCCTCTTCCCCTTTTGGTCCACAGCGGGGTACTTCTGGTTCCTGTGCGCACCCACCGCACCTTCACCTCCCACCCGGACCAGGAAGGACGGACCTGTCATGACCGACAACCCGCTACCCGAGGCGGTGCCGGAGGAGGGGGCCGGCGGCTGGCACGTCGACGCGCGCTGCACCAACTGTGATGTCGCCAGGCAGCTCGCCCCCGATGTGATCCGCGAGAAGAACGGCCGGGCGGAAGTGATCCGGCAGCCGCAAAGCGAGTCGGAGGCCCGGCAGTTGTATGCCGCCGCTTTCGCCTGCCACACCCGGTCGATCCGTCACCCCGCGCAACGCCTCACCCCCGACCTCGACCCCTTCCCCCTCGCACTGGACGACACCGTCCAGCTCTGCGGCCACAACTCCCCCCACACGGCGGGTGCGAACTCCTACTTGCTGCGCCGGCCCACGGGACACTCGATGATGATCGATACGCCCCGGTGGAGCAGCGGTCTGGCCGCCCGGTACGAGGCACTGGGCCCCATCACCGATGTCTTGCTCACACACCGGGACCACGCGGCGCACGGCCGCCGCTACGCCGACCGGTTCGGGGCCCGGCTGTGGATCCACGAGGGCGATCTCGACGCCGCTCCGGACGCGGACCGCATCCTGCGGGGCACCGACCCGGTCGAGATCGGGGAGGGCGTTACGGCGTATCCGCTCCCCGGCCATACGCGCGGCAGCGTGCTCTACCTCGCCGATACGCGGTACTGCTTCAGCGGGGACAGTTTCTACTGGTCGCGCACCACAGCCGATCTGGAGGTGGCCGCCACCGTCACCTGGTACTCGATCGTGGAACTGGCCGCGTCCCTGACCCGGACCGCCCCTCGGCTGCGCTTCGAATGGGTGCTGCCCGGCCACGGCGACCGCAAGCGGCTCCCCGCCGCGGACATGGCGTACCGCCTCCGGCAGTTGACGGCCCGCACTCACGAACTCCGGCCGCAGCCCGTCGACTTCACCGCGGTCCGTTGGTGACGGCGCACCCGTCCCTCAGGCGGCCCGGGTGGCCACCACCAGCCGGCACCGCGGGCTGCCGTCGGGGCGCCGGCCGAGCTCAGGCAGGGCGCAGAGCTGCACATCGAAACCGGTCCGCGTCAGCTCCGCCCGCACCTCGGCGAGCGGGAACGTCCGGTAGTACATGACGAAGCTCGGCCGCCACAGTGCGTTGCGGACCCGCATCGCCGCGTCAAAAGCCAGCAACGTCCAGTAGCCGGGCGACCCCGGCCGCGCAGGAGCCCCGATCGGGAAGACGAACCGGCCGCCGGGCCGCAGTACGGAGTGCACCTGCGAGAACAGCCCCGGCCGCTCCCGGGGCAGAAAATGCCCGAACGCACCGAAGCTCACCGCGAGATCGAAGACCGGTCCGAAGGGGAGCGCCCGAGCGTCCGCACGCACCCACTCGGCACGCGGTACGCCCGCGGTCACCCGCTCTCGGGCGCGGCCCTCGGCGAGCATTCCCGCACTGAGGTCGACACCCGTGACCCGCTCCCGGCAGATCTGCCGCAGCACGTCCATGCCCGCCCCGGTGCCGCAGCACAGGTCGAGGCCACTGTTGAACGGTCCCAGCCGCTGCAGCGCCCGCGACACGGGCGTCAGGATCGCGTCCGGGGTCCGGAACGGCGTGTGGTCGAATTTCGGCGCGAGCAGGTCATAGCCGCGCTCGATGGAGGACAGCGCCTGCACGGCGAGTTCACGGAAGGTGGGGCCCTGAGGTGCGAACATTGACCTCAGCATAGAACTGGTCCACACCTCGCCGCTTCGGCCGCGCCGTGTGGTACCGTCCGAACGGAACGCACTTTTGCTTGCCGCTCTTACGGCGCCGGTGCGTCATGTTCCCCCATCGCCTTCCCCTCGCTGTGGCGCCCGTCCTTCACGACCGGCGATCCAGCAGGCACCGACTGTTCGACCTCCACAGTCCAGCGATGCGGCTCTCCTTCCCGTTCCGGCGCGGGCCTCTCTGCCCGCCTGCAGGGCGTGAACTCACCGCCCTTTCCTGCCGGTTTCCCCTCCACCTCGACCCACGGACCCACGTCCCGAGAGGACACAGGACACCCCCATGACCAGTACTTCACCTACTTTTCCCACGTCTCCCCACGTCAGCAGGCAGCCCGCAAAGGCCGCTTCTTCCTCTCCTCCCTCCTCCAGCCCCTTTCCGCAGCGCGCTGTCGCGGCCTCGGAGAACCCCGCCGTATCGGCATCCGGGGTCCTGGATATCGCGAACGACCGGCAGGAAGGGGGTTTTCTTCGAGCGGAGGGCTGCCTTGCCTCGTCCGGCGATGTCCGGGTGCCCGCTGCACTGATCCGTAAAGCGGGCCTGCGCAAGGGCGATTTCGTCGAAGGGACGTGCACACGGCCGCGGTCGCTCGCCCAGGTCGAGTCGGTCAACGGGCGAAGCCCGGATGCGGTGCGCGGGCGGCCGCATTTCCGTGACCTGACGCCGCTGCATCCGCAACACCGTATGCGCCTGGAAAGTGCGGCCGGCGGGCCGGCACCGCGCATCGTCGATCTGATCGCACCGGTCGGTAAAGGCCAACGAGGACTGATCGTGGCACCCCCGAAGACGGGCAAGACGGTGCTGCTGCAACAACTCGCCGCCGCCGTCGCCGAGAACCACCCCGCATCCCGGCTGATGGTGGTGCTGATCGACGAACGGCCCGAAGAAGTGACCGACATGCGTCGTTCGGTACGCGGAGAGGTGCTCGCCTCGACCTTCGACCGGCCGCCGAAGGAGCACATCGCCCTCGCCGAACTGGCCGTGGAACGCGCCAAACGACTCGTCGAGCTCGGACAGGACGTCGTCATCCTCTTCGACTCCCTCACCCGCCTGTGCCGGGCGCACAACAACGCCGCCACGTCGGGCGGCCGCACCCTGAGCGGAGGCGTCGACGCCGGCGCGCTGCTCGGCCCCAAGAGGCTGTTCGGCGCGGCGCGGCACGCAGAGGAAGGCGGCTCGCTGACCATCCTTGCCACGGCCCTGGTGGAGACCGGTTCCCGGGCCGACGATTACTTCTTCGAGGAATTGAAGAGCACCGGCAATATGGAACTCCGTCTGGACCGTGAACTCGCGGGCAGGCGGCTCTATCCAGCGGTCAATATCACCGCCTCGGGCACCCGCCGCGAGGAACTGCTGCTACCGCAAACCGAGTTGGCGGCCATCCGCCGACTGCGTCGCGCCCTCCGGACCGGGGACGGTCAGACCAGCATGGAGTCCCTGCTCGACAAGGTCCGGCGCACGCCCGACAACGCGACGTTTCTGCGGCAGGTACAGCAAACCGCCCCGGGCGGATGACCGACACGAACTCCGGTCAGTAGTAACCCTTTTCACCGTCGAGAAGCTCCCGGACGGCATCCATATGACCTGCGTGCCGGGCGGTTTCCTCGATCATGTGGAACATGATCCACCGTAGGCTCGCGGCAGCAACCCGGAAGTCGGGGTGTTTGCCCACGTCATCGAGCGCATGGGCAGCGATGATCTCGTTCGACACCGCACATTGCCGTGCGTAGTCGGCAAGGAGCTGGGGGAGCGGGATCCCGTCAACCATCATGTCGGCATCCTCGGGCCCGTCGTCGAACTGCGGCCCCACGGCGGGCCGGCCGAGAAGCACGACCTCGAACCAGGTGTGTTCGGCCCAACGCAGGTGGGAGACGAGCCCCGCCATCGACATCTGGGGTGAGCTCGGCAGGACGGAGCGGTGGGTGTCGGCGTCCGACAGCCCCTCGCATTTCCAGTGAATGATCGCGCGCTGCATGTCGAACCACCCGATGAGCTGGGTCCGCTCGTCGGCGTCGAAGGGAGGACGAATACGAGAGGGCGGCATGAGCGCAGAGGCTAGCCCGGCCGACGACGCCGCGCACGGGATTTTGCGTGTGCGGTGGCCCCCGGCGACCGTATCCGGGGGCCACTTCGGGCCGACGCGCGCCGGGAGACGGATATACCGCCCCGCACGACCGCGCGCCGAAGGGGCGTCAGTCGCTCATACAGGGATTACCGAAGGTGGGGTTGAGCAGCCCGATGATGCTGATGGTGTTGCCACAGGCGTTGACCGGAATGTGGATGGGAACCTGGATGGTGTTGCCGGACACGATGCCGGGTGAGTTGAGGGATGCCGCCTGGGCGCCGCTGTCGGCGGTGGCGATACCTGCACCGCCGAGGACGACGGCGCAGGCACCCGCGGTCGCGAGGGCACTCTTGATCCGGTGAGCCATCGATCGGTCTCCTTAACTGGTGGAGGAACTGCGGCACATGGCGCTGAAGGCACCACGGCTGTGCGCCGCCTGTACGTGGCTGTCGTTCCCCACCGGCACCCGCTCCAGAGGCACAGGACGCGAAGAGCAGACTTTTAGGTGATATGGCTGTCTGTGTTGACGGCCGGGCCGCTGCTTCACGAAGCGGGGGCCGCCGGCAGGACATGAGCGCCGGTCTTGTCGGTGCTCAGGCACAGCGAGCAGATCACCGCGGCGTGCCGTTGGCAGGCGGCGAGGTCCGGACGCTCGAACTCCTGTTGGCAGACATGGCACTCGTACGGGGCCGAACTGGGGTTGCCGTCCGGGTCCAGCAGCGGAGCGTCGATCCCGTCGCTGGTGCGCCGCAGGTAGAACCGGCCCTTGGTCAGGACGGCCATCAGGGGTGTGAGGACGAAGGCGATCACTGCCGCCGCGACCGGTGAGTACGGCTGGAGCGTGTCACCCAGAGCGTGGAAGTACATGGCGATCGACAGGCCGGATGCGGCGGTGAAGGCCACCACCCCGACGGGGTTGACCGCATAGAGCATGCCGCGGCGGAACTCGGGGGCCTGCGGGGAGAGTTTCAGCAGGTACTTGTTGACGATGATGTCGGTGGCGACGGTGACGATCCAGGCGATGGCGCAATTGGAATAGAACCCCAGGATGCTGTTGAGGAAGCTGAACATGTCCGCTTCCATCAGGATCAGCGCGAAGGCCAGATTGGCGAGCACGAACACCATCCGGCCCGGGTAGCGCTTGGTGACGCGCGTGAACGAGTTCGTCCATGCCAGCGAACCGGAGTAGGCATTGGTCACGTTGATCTTGATCTGGCTGATCACGACCAGCACCACGGCCAGCGGGATGACCAGCCACGACGGCATCATGGCCGCAAAGGCGCCGGTGAACTGCTGGATGGGCTCGGTGGCGGAGGCCGCACCCACCTCGGAGAGGATGTAGACGGCCAGGAAGACACCGATGGCCTGCTTGAGTGCGCCGAGCACGACCCATCCGGGCCCGGCCATCACGACGGCCGTCCACCAAGTGCGCCCGTTCTGCTCGGTCTTGGGCGGCATGAAGCGCAGATAGTCGACCTGCTCGCCGATCTGCGCGATCAGCGATAGACAGACGCCCGCGCCCAGCAGCACCGACGCGGAGTTGATCCCGCCGTCGCCGTCGGAGCCCCGGTAGGAGAGGAAGGTGTGCACCGTGCCGGGGTCCGTGGTGATCAGATAGAGCAGCGGCCCCACCATCAGCAGCAGCCAGATCGGGGTCGTCCAGACCTGAAGCTTGCTGAGCGCCTTCATCCCGTAGATGACCAACGGGATGACCATGAAGGTCGAGATCACATAGCCCAGCCACAGGGGCAGACCGAAGCCCAGCTTCAGGCCTTGCGCCATGATCGAGCCTTCGAGGGCGAAGAAGATGAAGGTGAAGCTGGCGAAGATGACGCTCGTCAGGACCGAACCGTAGTAGCCGAAGCCCGAGCCCCGGGTGATCAGGTCCAGGTCGATGTTGTAGCGCGCCCCGTAGTAGGCGAGGGGGAAGCCGGTGATGAAGATGACCACCGCGGCGACGAGGATCGCGGCCAAGGCGTTCCCGGTGCCATGGGTGAGCCCGATGCCCGCACCGATCGAGAAGTCGGCCATGTACGCGATGCCGCCCAGCGCGGTGGTCGCCACGACCATCGGCGTCCAGCGGCGGTAGCTGCGCGGGGCGAACCGGAGGGTGTAGTCCTCCAGGGTCTCGTCGGCCGCTTTGTCGACCGGCGCCTCGGTGGGTGGGGGCCGATGACTGCTGTCGGGGGCGGTCAGTTGTGGCTCGACGCTCATGCCGGACCTCCTGAGGGGGCGGTGGGAATGCGACGCGATGTGCCACGCCCACGGCAGGGGAGACCGTGTGGCGCGCGACAGCGTTGGCGAGGCGGGAGTGCGGTGCTGCGCAGGGGGATCGGACCCGGACGGGGTGCTGCCGGACCGTCGGGTCAGGACGTGCCGCTGTGCGGCTCGACGGCCGAGGCCGTTGCCGGGGGCAGCAGCCCCCGGCACCCTCGGCCGTGAGGCGCATGTGCCGGTGGGCGCAGTGAGGTGGCGGACTGCGTATCCGGTCCTGTGTCCATGGCGGGGACCTTAGGGAGCGCGTGTTTCCCGCAACGTCTTCGCAGATGAAGCGGACGTTTCCGCGGCGGTGCGAAGCCGGGCAGGCACCGCGGCGGACGGTCCCCCGCCGGCCGGCCGCCGCGCTCTCGCGCACACCGGTCCCGGCGGTGCGCTGCCGTCAGCCGTGTGGGGTGCTGCCGGGTTTCTCCGGGGGAGGATCATGGCGCCATGAGAGGCATGTCCTCGCGGCTCGTGCCGTGGAGGGGGTAGACATGAGGAGGCTGCCGACGGCGGAGCGGCCCGGCACCGCAAGGGGTGTGCCTGGCGTCGCCCGGCTGGCCCCACCCGCCCCGTCCATCCCCCTTATTCACCCCGCAGGAGTCACCATGACAGCGGACCGACACGGGCACCCGATGAGCGATACCGGCGCCGAGGCCCTCGGCCATTACGAACAGGCGCTGGACGACTTGCTGTTCTTCCGGCCCCGGATCGCGGAGACGTCGCAGGCGGTACTGGCGGCCTCGCCGCGGTCGGTGATGGGGCAGGCGCTGGCCGCCTATCTGGGGGTGCTGGGCACCGAGGAGAAGGACGCCGCCGCGGCCCGGGACCGCTTCGTCCGCTTCCGCTCCGGCCTCGACACCGAGCGGCTGACGCCCCGGGAACGTATGCATGTTGCCGCCGCAACGGCATGGCTGGACGGTGACCTTCACGGTGCCGGCCGCACCCTCGGTGACCTCACCGTCGCCTTCCCGCGCGATGTGCTGGCACTGTTCGCGGGGCACCAGCGCGACTTCCTCACCGGGGACGCCCAGCGCCTCCGGGACCGGGTCGGCGGAGCACTGGACGTCTGGGACGAGGACGACCCCCACCACGGGCCACTGCTCGGCATGTATGCGTTCGGCCTGGAGGAGTCGGGCCATTACGAACGGGCGGAGGAGGTCGGGCTGGCGGCCCTTGCGCAGCATCCGGGCGACGTGTGGGGCATCCACGGCGTGGTGCACACCTACGAGATGCGGGGACGCTTCACGGACGGGATCCGCTTTCTCGACGCCCGTACGGACGACTGGGCCCAGGGCAGCTTGCTCACCGTCCACAACTGGTGGCACTACGCCCTCTACACACTGGAGCTCGGTGACACCGCCCGGGTCCTGGAGATCTACGACTCCGCGCTCCACCACGACGCCTCGGCCGGTGTCGCGATGGAACTGCTGGACGCCGCGGCCCTGTTGTGGCGGCTGTACCTGGCGCAGGACGAACAGAGTGCACGCTGGGCCCGGCTCGCCGACGCCTGGGAGAGCCGCCAGGACGGCCCGCACTATGCCTTCAACGACGCACACGCCGTCATGGCCTATGTGGGAGCAGGCCGCTTCGCCCAGGCGCGGCGCCTCGTCCAGGACCGGGAAAACTGGGTGGCGGCGGAGTCCGGCGTGTCCAACCACGCCATGACGGCCGAGGTCGGACTGCCCGTCTGCCGCGCACTGATCGCCTACGGGCAGCAGGAATACGGCCGGGCCGTCGATCAGCTGCTGCCCGTCCGCCACCGTCTGAATACCTTCGGCGGCAGTCACGCCCAGCGGGACGCGATCCAGCGCACCCTCGTCGAAGCATCCCTCCGGGCCGGCCGCGCCGACCTGGCGCGGACCCTGCTCAGCGAACGTATCCACCTGCGCCCGGTCTGCCCGTACAACTGGTCGGCCAAGGCCCGGCTCGAGGATCAGCTCGGCGACCCGGCGCGGGCGGCGGCCGCCCGCGCCCGCGCCGTCGCGCAGGCGTCGGGCTGAGTGGTGCCGCGAGGTCAGTGACGTTCTGCGGGCAGGCCCGCGTCATCGACGGCCGGCGGGACGTCAGGCGCCGTGAACTCCGGGTCGGGTTCGAGGAATCGGATGGCGACGGCGGTGGCGAGATGCAGGGCGGCGAAGATCCAGACGATGCCCTCCACACCGACCGGGCCCAGGGCGAGGGCGACGATGGCGGGCCCGGCGAAGGTGCTCGCACCGGCGCCCAGATTGAGTGCGGACATGGCCTGGCCCTTGTGGCGTGGTGCCAGTGCCGGGACCAGCGCCGAGATCGGCACATAGCCGGCGAGGGCGATGCCGTAGAGGGCGGCGGCCACCGCTGCGGCGGCGAAGTGCGGGCCGGCCACGACCGGTACGTAGTACAGCGCCAGGCAGGTGACCGCGCAGGCCACGGCGCCGAACCAGGTCATGGTGCGCTGCCATCCGAGGCGGTCGCCGACGGCTCCGAAGAACAGGTTGGCGAAGATGTTCGCGGCGAACATCACGCTGAGCAGGCGCAGCCAGGCCGAGGTGCTGAAGCCGACCGTCTCGGTGAAGAAGAACGGCAGACAGACCAGGAAACCGAACTGGGAACCGGTGCTGAAGACGCGCACCGCGGCTCCGATGGCCACGCGTGGGCGGCGCCGCATGATCGAGACACTGCCCGCCAGTGTCGCGAGCGGACGCCCGCGGTCCGGAGCGAGTCCGGTCCGGCCGGTGGGCTCACGCACCAGCAGCAGGCCGAGCAGGCCGCCGAGCATCACCAGGCCGAGCGCGCACCACAAGGTGTCGTAGGCGCCGACCAGCGGGATCGTGGCACTGGCGACGAGTGAGCCAAGGGTCGGCAGGCCGCCGGTGAAGGCGAACCAGTACCAGCCGACCGCCGTTCCCAGCCGCTGCGGCGGCGTCGCCGCGGTGACCCACACCAGGAACCCGTAGGCGAACAGCGGGTATCCGAACCCGCGCAGCCCGTAGATGAGCAGCAGCAACGGATAGTTCATGGCGGGCAGCGCCACGGTCAGCATGAGCAGCTGGAAGACGAGCCAGACGGCGAAGCCGGCGGTCATCACCCGGCGTGGTCCCCACAGGTCCGAGAGGGCTCCCGAGAGCCAGGCGCCGACGGCGACCGTGATGCCGTAGACGGCGATGACCACCGCCGCATCGGCCTTGGCCAGGCCCTGGTCGGCCAGGTACTTCGAGAAGAATCCGGTCTCCACGCCGTCGCCGGTCATGAACAGCAGCACTCCCACGAATCCCCAGGTCAGAGCCGGAGGTATGCCCAGGCGGGCGCATCGGGAGTGGCTGCGGACGGCCGGCGGAGGGCCGGTGGCCGGTGTCCGCGCCGTTCGAGGGCGAGCGGGGCTGCTCATGGACTCTCCAAGCGGGTTGATCTTGATCGGGTGAGCAAAGGGGTGGGGCGCACCGACGCATGCGTACGCGGGCAGAGGGTGAGCCGACGCAAGTCTTCTCATATTTTGTGCGAAGTCAAGACTCCTCTGATAAAAAAAGAGGCGGTACCGTGCCGAACCCAAGGGGCGCGCACCGGCCCGGAGCCGGATCGCGCAACGCCCCCGCCCCACCCCTGCACCCCGAGGGAGCCGTGAGCCCGCCATGACCGCCACATCCGGGATTCCCGCCACCATGCGTGCCGCCGTACTGCACGGACCCGAGCAGCTGAGCATCGAGGAACGCCCCGTTCCCGCCCCCGGTCCGGGTGAGGTCCTGGTCCGTGTCGAGGCGGTCGGGACCTGCGGCTCGGATGTGCACTACTACCGGCACGGGCGCATCGGCGACTTCGTCGTACGCGAGCCGCTCGTGCTGGGGCACGAGGCCGCCGGCACGGTGGTCGCCTGTGGTCCGGGCGTCGACGCACGCCGGATGGGGCGGCGGGTGTCCATCGAGCCCGGCACGCCCTGCGGCAGCTGCGCGGAATGCCGACCGGGCCGCTACAACCTGTGCCCGGACATGCGCTTCCTCGCCACACCGCCGGTCGACGGTGCCTTCTGCGAATACCTGGCCGTGCGTGAGGACTTCGCCCACGAGGTGCCCGCATCCCTCACCGTCGAGGAGGCCGCCCTGCTGGAACCGCTGTCCGTGGCGGTCTGGGCCTGCCGCAAGGCCCGCGTCGCCCCCGGCGACCGCGTGCTGATCACCGGCGCCGGGCCCATCGGCCTGGTCGCCGCCCAGACCGCACGGGCCTTCGGTGCGCGCGACGTACTGGTCACCGACGTGCTCCCGCACCGCCTCGACCTCGCCAGGGCCACCGGCGCCACCGCCGTCGACGTCTCCCGCACCCCGCTGCCCGAGGCGGAGTACACCCCCACCGTCCTCCTGGAGTGCTCCGGCGTGCCCGCCGTGAGCAGCGAGGCGATCCGCACCGTCGGCCGGGCCGGGCGGGTGGTGCTCATCGGTATGGGCGGCGCCGAGGTGCCGTTGCCCGTGAGCCGGGTGCAGAACTACGAACTGGAGCTGACCGGTACCTTCCGCTACGCCCATACCTGGCCCACCGCGGCGGCCCTGGTGGAGTCGGGAAGGGTCCGGCTCGACTCCCTCGTCTCGCACGGTTACGGTCTTGCCGAGGCCGAGAGCGCACTGACCGTCGCCACCCATGACGCGACTGCTGTGAAGGCCGTCATCTACCCGCAGCGGTAGGCGCGCTGCCGCTGTCCGACCGGAAAGGGGCGGCCCCGATGGCTTCCACACGGTCGTCGCTGGCCGAGGTCGACCGGCGACGGCAGGACGTACTGGCCCATGTCGTCGAGCACGGAGAAGTACGCATCGACGAACTGGCCAGACACTTCGGGGTCAGCCTCGCGACCATGCACCGCGATCTGGACCAGCTCGCCGAACGCCGGCTGCTGCGCAAGGAGCGCGGCCGGGCCGCGCCGTTCCCGACCCTCACCATGGAGACCGCCACCCGCTTCCGCATCGGCGTGAACCACTCGGTGAAGGAGGCGCTGTGCGCCGCCGTCGCCGACGAGATCCGGCCCGGCAGCACCGTCGTGCTGGACGACTCGACCACGGTGTTCCCGCTCGCGGCCCGCATCGCGCGAACCGAGGCGGTCTCCGTGGTCACCAACTCCCTCGGTGTGGCCCGGCTGTTCGACGAGACACCGGGCGCCGACGTCACCCTCCTCGGCGGCCGCTACCGAGGCGAGTTCGGCTCCTGCGTCGGCCCCGAGGTGCTCCGCGCCCTCGGCCGTATCCACGCCGACCTCGCGGTGATGTCCGCGGTGTCCGTGCTCGGCGGCCGGCTCTTCCACCCCCTACGCGACTACGCCGAGGTCAAGGAAGCCATGCTGGACTGCGCACAGCGGTCGCTGCTGCTGGTGGACCACACCAAGTTCGGCAAGACCGCCACACATGCCTACAGCGACATCGCCCGCTACGACCGGGTCGTCACCGACCGCGGCGCGCCGTCCGGGGAGCTCGCCGAACTGCGCCGCAGAGGCATCACCGTGGACGTGGCCGACGCCTGAGGGCGCCGCGGCGCCGTACTGCCGGTGCGTGCGGGGGCGGCCCCCGCGCTCACTTCGGCGCAGAGCACGGCAACTCCGGTCACGGGGCGAGCAAGCCTGTCAGCATGCGTCGCCACCCGAGTGCGCCGCCTCACCGACCGGTAGGGAAGCGCCGACTGATCAACAGCTTCGATTTCGCGACAACTTGGCCCTGTCGTCGGCCAAAAGCCGTCCGACGGACAACGCCCCCGCAACTCCGACCGTCCTACTGCGCGCACCTGTACGCACTCTTCTCTGGAGGTTATTCATGCGACGGTTGGGGACAATGGCCGCGGCGCTCGTGCTGGCGGGCGCCGGGGTGGCGGGCGCGGCCGGAGTGGCCGGTGCCGCGACCGGCCCGGCGGGCAAGGCCCCCGCGGCCTGCTCGACCGCCTGGGGCAGTGCAGGCAAGTCGGCGACGGACGCGAACAGCAAGCCGCTGAAGAACATCAAGACCAGCCACACCACCTGCTACGACCGGATGGTCTTCGACATCGGCGGCGCAACCGGCAAGCTCGGCTACCACGTCGGGTACGTCGATGCGTTCCATCAGGACGGCTCGGGCGAGCGGATACCCGTCAAGGGTGGCGCCATCCTGCAGATTTATGTGTCCGCGCCCAGCCACGACCCGGCAACCGGCAAGCAGACCTACGCCGCAACGGCCGGCAAGCCGCTGCCGGGGGTGAACCTCACCGGATACAAGACGTTCAAGGACACCAAGTTCGGGGCGAGCTTCGAGGGGCAGACCCAGGTCGGCCTGGGGCTGCGCGCCAAGCTGCCGTTCCGGGTACTCCAGTCCGGTCATGAGCTGATCGTGGACGTCGCCCACACGTGGTGACCCGCCGCATCGCCTAGGGCCGCCCGCCCGGCTCCGCGGAAAGGGGCGAGGCGACCCGCCTGACTCTCGGGTAAAAGCTCCGGCGGCACACAGAAAAATACCCCGGTCCGAATTGACGGCCGGGGTATTTCTCTGTGTATATTGAGGGCTTCTGTGTCTTCACTGATACGGGAAGTAAGCCCAACTTCATTCCGAACTATATCCGAGCGGAGCTGAATTGTCAAACGAGGAATTGCGGCACGAGCAGGAATTCATTGATCTGCTCTATGAACGCCTCGCCGAACTTCGGGCCGGTGCCGAGACAGCGGTGAATGAAGCCCTGCCGCTGGGCGGGAACAATGCCCAGGCGCGGCTGGAGCGGGATGTCCTGGTGGCCGAGCACTCGGGCCTGCTGGCCGCGTTCGACGCCGGCGAGAACGGCCTGTGCTTCGGCCGGCTGGTATTCCGGGACGGCCACGATCACCACATCGGCCGCATCGGAATCCGGCGCGACGACGCGGACCGGACCCCGCTGGTCATCGACTGGCGGGCCGAGGTCGCCCGCCCGTTCTACCTCGCCACCGGGCACACCCCGATGGGGCTGCGCCGCAGGCGCCACCTCACCACGGAGGGCCGGCGGGTCACCGCCCTCCATGACGAGATCCTCGACCTCGCCGACACCGTACGCACCGGACACGAGGGCGCCGACGCGGACGCCGTACTGCTGTCCGCGCTGGACGCGGCGCGCACCGGACGGATGCACGACATCGTGCAGACCATCCAGGCGGAGCAGGACGCGATCATCCGCGCCCCGCACCACGGCATTCTCGTCGTGGAGGGCGGGCCCGGCACCGGCAAGACCGTCGTCGCGCTGCACCGCGCGGCGTACCTGCTCTATGCGCATCGTGAACTGCTGGCCCGCCGCGCCGTGTTGATCGTCGGTCCCAACCCCGCATTCCTCAGCTATATCGAGGAGGTGCTGCCCTCGCTCGGCGAGACGGGCGTCCTGCTCGCCACACCCGGTGAGCTCTTCCCGGGCGTGACCGCGACCGGAACCGATACCGCCGAAGCCGCCGCGATCAAGGGCGGTGCGGCGATGGCGGACGCGCTGGCGGAATGCGTACGGGAGCGGCAGACCCTGCCCGACCCCGAGATCGTGATCGACCACGAGGACGGCGAGCTGCGGCTCGACGCGGCCATGGCGCACGAGGCGCGGCTCCTCGCCCGCGAGACCAAGCTGCCGCACAACCTCGCCCGTCCCCACTTCGCGTTCCGCATCATCGACGCACTCACCGCGCAAGTGGCCGACCGGCTCGGTGCGGACCCCTTCGGCGGGCCGAACTTCCTCGGCCCCGATGACCTCGCCCAGCTCGGCAAGGCGATCGCCACCAGCCCCGAAGTGCACCGCGTCATCGAGGAGTTGTGGCCCGTCCTCACACCACAGCGGCTGGTCGCCGACTTCCTCGCCGCCCCCGCCCACCTCCCGGACACCGACGCGGACAAGATCCGCCGCGCGGACGGCGACTGGACCCCCGCGGACATTCCCCTGCTGGACGAGGCCGCCGAACTCCTCGGCGAGGACGATTCGGCGGCCCGCGCCGCCGCCGAGGCGGCACGACAGGAGCAGATCGAGTATGCCCACGGCGTGCTCGAACTCTCCTACGGCTCCCGCACCCAGGAGTTCGAGGACCGCGCGGATGACGAGTCGGAGGTGCTGGCCGCGCACGACCTGCTGGACGCGGAACGGCTCGCCGACCGGCACGAGGAGGCCGACCACCGCACCGCCGCCGAACGCGCCGCGGCCGACCGGACCTGGGCGTTCGGCCACATCATCGTGGACGAGGCACAAGAGCTGTCCGCGATGATGTGGCGGTTGCTGATGCGCCGCTGCCCCACCCGCTCGATGACTCTGGTCGGCGACCCGGCACAGACCGCCGAGCCGGGCGGCTGCGGCTCGTGGGAGACCATCCTTGCGCCGTACGCCGGTGACCGCTGGCAGCACGTCAGGCTCGGGGTCAACTACCGCACGCCGAGCGAGATCATGGCTGTCGCGGCGCAGGTGCCGCGGGCCACGGACCCCGCCTTCGAACCGCCGCGCTCGATCCGGTCCACCGGCGTGCGCCCATGGGCGCACCGTACCGACGACCTCGCGCGCGCCGTCGCCGAGGCCGTCGCACGGGAGACCGACGGGGAAGGCCGCCTCGCCGTGATCGCCCCCCATTCCCGCCACGAGGCTCTCTCGGCCGCCCTCCCGGCCGCCTCCGCCGGCTCCTCCCCGGATCTGACCAGCCCGGTGGTACTGATCGACCCACGGCAGGCCAAGGGGCTGGAATTCGACACGGTGATCGTGGTGGAACCGGCGGAACTCGGGGCCAGCGACCTCTACGTCGCGCTCACCCGGGCGACGCAACGGCTCGGCGTCATACATTCGACGCCCTTGCCGGCGGGACTGGAGACGCTGCCGACGCCGGACGCCGCCCCCGCCGGCCGGTGACCGCACGCTGCCGGGGCGCCGTACGGCGAGATGCGGCGCCCCGGGTGAGCCGCAGTTGACGGGCCGGGCGTGGCCTGCGGACCGCACCGCGGCCCGGCCTTACGCTCGCTTCTTGGCCCGCTGCGCTCCGGCGGAGATCCGGTACACCACGATCCGGCGCAGCGGCCCGTCGGGCACGCCGGGATCGTCGAAGTCGTCGGCGGGGTCGCGGGCCATACCGATGCGGCGCATCACGGCCTGGGAGCGGAGGTTGGTGGCGGTCGTCACCGCAAGGATCTCCGGCAGGCCGAGGGCGGTGAAGCCGAAGTCCAGGGCGGCCTCGGCGGCCTCGGTGGCGTAACCCTGCCCCCAGGCCGACCGGGTCAGCCGCCATCCGGCCTCCACGCCGGTGAAGGGCAGGTCCTCCTCCACCGGATCCAGCCCGGTGAATCCGATGAACTCCCCTGTGGCGCGCACCTCGACCGCCCACCACCCCCAGCCGCGCTCATCGAGATCGGCCTGGAAACGAGCGACGGACGCCGCGCTCCGCTCAGGCGTCAGGACATCCGGGAAGTGCTGACGGACCTCGGGATCGGCATTCATCGCCGCCCAGGGCGCAAGGTCGGAATGCCGCCAGGCACGCAGCAGCAGGCGCTCGGTTCGCAGTTCAGACATCGCGCCAACCTAACCCGCTCAGGTCCGGGAGACGATCGAATAATGCCGTCCCGTACCAGTGCCGATTCGGACCGCTGCGGAAGAATTCTCTCGTCATCAGCCCTCGAGCCCGGACATGTCCAGGTCGAGAGCGAGGCGACGACGAGCGCGGTACTCATGATCAAGAACGATACATACGGCGTCAGCCACCGGCAGGCGCGGACGGCCGGACCCGCCCGCGCCTCAACGGCCCCTCCGGACGGCCCGGTTACCGCACCACCGGCGGATGGACTACTTGACCGAACCCGCCATGATCCCCTGCACGAAGTGCCGCTGGAAGGCGAAGAACACGATCAGCGGGACGATCAGGGACAGGAAGGCGCCCGGCGCCAGGACGCCGATGTTGCTGCCGAACTGCCTCATCTGCGACTGGAGTGCCACCGTCAGCGGCTGCGACTCGTTGTCGGCGAAGAGCAGCGCGACCAGCATGTCGTTCCAGACCCACAGGAACTGGAAGATGGCCAGGCTGGCGATGGCGGGGCGGCCAAGCGGCAGCACCAGTTGGGAGAAGATGCGCCACTCCCCGCCGCCGTCCATCCGGGCGGCCTCCAGCATCTCCTTGGGGATCTCCGCGAAGTAGTTGCGCAGCAGGAAGATGGCGAACGGCAGGCCGTAGGCGGTGTGGAAGAGGACCACGCCGGGGATGGAGCCGAACAGCCCGAGTGCACCGAACAGTTTGGCCACCGGCAGCAGCCCGATCTGGACCGGCACCACCAGCATCGCGACCACCACCAGGAAGATCCAGTCCCGGCCGGGGAAGTCCATCCAGGCGAAGGCGTACCCGGCCAGCGCGGCGATCACGACCACGGCGAGGGTGGTGGGCACCGAGATCAGCACGGTGTTCCAGAACGCCTGGACGATGCCCGAGTCCTTCAGCAGCGCCGTGTAGTTGTCCAGCGACAGCTGGCCGGGCGCGGTGAGAGCGGTCCACCAGCCACTGCTCGCGTTCTTCTCCTCCGTACGCAGGGAGGAGAGGAAGAGCCCGGCGGCAGGGGTGAGCCAGACCAGGCCGATGACGAGCAGGAACAGCTGGATCGCGCCGCGGCTGATGCGCTTCACCGGCCGTGCCGTCGTCCGCCTGCGGTGCGCGGCGGTTCCGGGGACGGTGGTCATGACTGGCTCCTGCGGAAGCGTCGGATGTTGAGGGCCATGGCTGGGACCACCAGGAGCAGCAACAGGACACCGAGGGCGCTGCCGAGGCCCTGGTTGTTGCCGCCGCCGAAGGAGACCAGCCACATCTGCAGGGCCAGGACATTGGCGTCCTGCTGCACGGGACCGGGGGCGATGATGTAGACGAGGTCGAAGACCTTCATCACATTGATCACCATCGTCACGAACACCACGCCGAGGACCGGCCCGAGCAGCGGAACGGTGATCCTGCGGAAGACCTGCCACTCGTTCGCGCCGTCCACCCGGGCGGCCTCCAGGACGTCACGCGGCATGGAGGAGAGTCCCGCGCCGATGAGGACGAGCGCGAAGCCGGTCCAGATCCACATATAGGCGCCGATGATGGCGGGGGTGATGAGGGCCGGGCCGAGCCAGGAGATGCCCTCGTAGGGAGCGGCGAAATCCTTGGCGGGGAGCTGGACGGCGTAGGACCCCGGAGCCAGATGGGGCAGGCGGTAGGAGCCGTCCGCCGCGGTGGTGGCCGTGGCCACCACCTTGCCGCGGGAGTCGACCGCCTCGACGGAGAGCTTCGGCAGTCCGCGCTCGGCGCGGTCCACCCTGCCGGGGGCGCCGCCACCGCCGGGGGTGAAATCGAGGTAGACCACACCGCGCAGTTCACCGTCGCCGGCCGGGGACGTGGCGGCCTGTGCGGCGGGCCGTGCCTGCGACGGCATGTCCTTGGGCGCGACGCCGACCAGTCCGAGGTTGACGGTGTTTCCCGGGCCGGTGCGGTGCGCCGTGCGGTAGGAGCCGTCGTGGCCCTTGGTCAGCCGCTTGTCGCCGAGGCGCGCCTTGGCGGTGGGGAAGGAGGTGGACTCCCTCTCGACCTTGTCGTGGACGCCGACGGTGATCGCGTTGAGGACACCGCGCTGCGGGTCCTGCTCGTAGGCGAGTCGGAAGATGATGCCCGCGGCGAGGAAGGAGATCGCCATGGGCATGAACATCAGCAGCTTGAACGCCGTCTTCCAGCGGATCTTCTCGGTCAGGACGGCGAGGACCAGACCGAGTCCGGTCAGCAGCGCGGGGGCGAAGACGACCCAGATCGCGCTGTTGCGGATGGCCCGCAGCGTGGCGGGGTCCTGGAACATCGCGGAGTAGTTGCCGGCGCCGACAAAGGTGTTGCCCGAGGCGTCGTACAGGCTGCGGACGACCGAGAACACGATGGGGTACGCGACCAGGGCGCCCAGCAGCAACAGTGCGGGAAACAGGAACACCGCGGCGATCCGGCGACGGCGCAGGGCGGCGCGCCGCATGGGGTCGGTTGCTCTGCCGGGCGTGCCGCCCGGGGGGAGGGGCGCGGTGCCGCGCGTGGTGGCGGGCGGCACCGCGGGAGTGGTGACAGGCATGGGTCGGGCCCTTGGTCCTTACTTTCCGTACGCCTTGGCCGCGGCGGCCTCGAGCTTGTGGGCCGTGCCTTCGGGGTCCGAGGGGTCGCGCAGGAAGTCCTGGAGGAGCTTCCACTCGCCGGCGCCCTGGGTTCCGCCGAACGCCGCGGGGGCCTGGTCGGACATGTCGAAGCGCACGGAGTTCCCGGCGCCGGTCAGCGACCGGGCGGCCTTGCGGGCGACCTCATCGTGGTACGCGTCGGCGGGCACCTTCTTGTTGGGCGAGATATAGCCGCCCGCCTTGGCCCAGACGCCGGCCGCCTCGGGAGTGGCCAGATACTTCACCAGCTCCATCGCGGCCTTCTTGTTCTTCCCTGCCTTGAGCACCACCGCGGCGTCGCCGCCACTGACCACCGGCGCCTTGCCACCGTCGACCGCAGGGAAGGGGAAGAACTTGGCGTCCTTGCCGACCTCCTTGTGGAGCTCATCGGTGACCAGGGCGCTGACGAAGTCACCCTCGTAGACCATGGCCGCCCCCGGCTCCGGGCCGAAGACCTGCTGGACGGACTCGGGGAAGTCGGTGCGCAGCGCGCCCGAACCGCCGCCCGCCACCAGGTTCTTGTCGCTGAACAGCTTGCCGAGCGCGGTGAGTGCCTTGACCACGCTGGGGTCCGTCCACGGGATCTTGTGGGCGGCGAGCTTGTCGTACTTCTCCTGACCGGCCTGGGAGAGGTAGATGTTCTCGAACCAGTCGGTCAGCGGCCAGCCCGCCTCGCCCGCGACGGAGAAGGCCGGCACGCCCGAGTCGGACAGCGTACGGCCCGACTTCAGCAGCTCCTGGTATGTCTTCGCGGGGGTGACCCCGGCCTGGCTGAAGGCCTCCGGGCTGTACCAGACGGTCGACTTGTGCGAGGCCTTGAAATACAGGCCGTAGTAGGTCTTGTCGACCGTGCCGTAGTCCTTCCACACCTGCGCGAAGTTCTTCTTGGCCTCGGCGCCGATCTCCGCCGACAGGGGAGCCAGCCAGCCCTTCTTGGCGAACTGCTGGAGCACACCGACCTGGGGGACCATCACCACATCGGGGGCGTTGCCGCCCTCGACCTGGCTGCCGATGACGGTCGAGACGTTGTCGCCGGTGGAGGCGAAGGTGACCTTCGCGCCGGTCTTCTCGGAGAACGCGTCCAGGACCTTCTTGAAGTTCTGCTGTTCCACGCCGGTCCAGACGCCCGCCACGGTCACGTTCTGGCCGTTGAGCTCCTGCTTCTTGCCACCGGCGGACACGGTGCCGCCGCATGCGGTGGCACAGAGCGCCAGACCGAGTACGGCGGAGCCGGACACGGCGGCTCGGATGTGTCGAACTGAGGGTCGTCTCATGGTGGGTTCCCTTCGGAGGACTGACGAGGAGGGGGAGAGGGGGAGAGGGGTGGGGCTATCGGGGGGCGCGAGCGTGCATCCACCAGGCGGCGGTGGAGCCCGGAAGCGTTCCTGCGGGGCAGTCGCCGCTCGCCAGCAGCGGGACACCGGGTACGGGAGCCGGCACCGGCTCGGTGCCGAAGTTGACGGCACAGACCAGACCGTCGCCACGGTCGAAGGCCAGCACCTGGGGCGGGGAATCCAGCCAGCGCAGGGTGCCTTCGCCGAGCTGCGGAAGGCTGCGGCGCAACTGCAGCCCTTCGCGGTACAGATGCCAGAACGACCGGGTGTCGGCCAGCGCCCGGTCCGTGGCGTGGTCGGCGAACCAGGCGGGCTGCGGCAGCCAGGGCCGCGCCGCGTCGGTACCGGAGGTGAAGCCGAACGGGGAGGCGTGTCCGGACCAGGGCAGCGGCACCCGGCAGCCGTCGCGGATGTGCTCCCGGCTGCCCGTACGGTGGTAGATCGGGTCGGTCAGGACCTCGTCGGGCAGGTCGACGACCTCCGGCAGGCCCAGTTCCTCGCCCTGGTAGATGTACGCGGCGCCGGGCAGCGCCAGCATCAGCAGGGCGGCGGCGCGGGCGCGCGCCGGGCCCAACCCTCCGCCGGACGCCTCCTCCAGGCTTCGTCCGGGCGCTGTCACCGGGACGGTTCCCCCATCGCCGGCGCCGGCTTCGGCCGCGTAGCGGGTGACGGTCCGGACCTGGTCGTGGTTGTTGAGCACCCAGGTGACCGTGGAACCGGTGCCCGCGATATCGGTCAGCGCCTCGGAGATGACCCGGCGGAAGGTGCCGACGTCCCAGCGCGCGGTCAGCAGGTGGAAGAAGAACGCCTGGTGCAGCTCGTCGGGCCGGACGTAGGCGGCCTGCTCGCCGGGTGTCCGTACGGAGACCTCGCCGACCAGCAGCCGGTCGTGGCCGTCGCGGGCGGTGTACTCCTCGCACAGTGCGCGCCAGTCGCGCCACACCTGGTGCACCTCGGGCTGGTTCCAGGCCAGCGGGTTGACCGAGTCGCGGGTCCGCTCGTCGGCCGAGGGGTCGGGGGAGTCGGGGAGCTCGGGGTGCTTGAACAGCCCGGCGGCCACATCGATGCGGAAGCCGTCGACACCGCGGTCCAGCCAGAAGCGCAGCACCTGGTCGAAGTCGGCGGCCACGGCGGGGTTGCGCCAGTTCAGGTCGGGCTGCTCGGGCGTGAACATGTGGAGGTACCACTGGCCCTCGGCGCCTGCCGCCTCCGTGACCCGGGACCAGGCGGGACCGCCGAACATGGCCCGCCAGTTGTTGGGCGGCAGCTCGCCGGCCTCCCCGCGCCCGTCGGCGAAGTGGAACAGTGACCGGGCCGTGCTGCCCGGCCCGTCCTTCAGTGCCGCCCGGAACCACGGGTGCTCGCTGGAGCAGTGGTTGGGGACGATGTCCAGCAGCACCTTCAGGCCCAGCCGGTGGGCGTCGGCCACCAGGCGGTCGAATTCGGCAAGGTCGCCGTATACGGAGTCCACATCGCGGTAGTCGGCGACGTCATAGCCGTGGTCGTGCTGGGGGGAGGGGTAGAAGGGGCTGAGCCAGATGCCGTCCACCCCGAGCTTCTTGAGGTACGGCAACCCCGTGCGGACGCCGGCCAGATCGCCGATGCCGTCGCCGGTGCTGTCGAGGAAGCTGCGGACGTAGACCTGGTAGATCACCGCATCGCGCCACCAGCGCTGTGCCGTGTCCGGGGACCCGGTGGCGGCCGGCGTGAGCGCCGGGGAGGCCGGTCCGGGGAGGGAGGGAGAGGGCGCGGAGTCGGCCGAGGAGCCGTTCTCTGCCGTGGCTATGAGCATCTGCCGTGATCCCGTTCTTGCATGGGCATGCCGTGCGGCTGCAATCGCTGTTATGCATGCATGTTAAGTAGGGATGTCTTTCGAGTGTCAACGAAAAGGTCGAAACTCGCTGCGAGATGCCCGGATTATGGAGAATTGAGCGGCCCACCTGTACTTAACAAGTAAGTAGAGCTGGGGTGGGATGCGACTGCGGAGAGCGCCGAGGGTCAGCCGCGGCCGACGATGGCCCGCAGCTCCCGTGTCAGCCGCGCGACGGTGGCATCCGTGCTCCGGCGATGGATCAGCGCGTCATGCATGACCGCCTGCACCGCCAGGCTCACCTGGTCGTACTGCGGGCTCTTGAGGCGCGGCTTGGCCGCCAGGACGCCCCGCTTGAGCGTCGGAAGGTACGGGAAGCGGCGCACCAGCTTCGGATCCGAGTACAGATCGGCCCACACCGGTGGCAGCGCGCCCTCGGTGAGCACCCGGCGCTGGACCGACTTGGTCGTCAGATAGGAGATCAGCTCGGTGGCGGTCTTCTGATGCCGCGACTGCGCATTGACCGCAAGATTGGAGCCGCCCAGCGCGCTGGAGCCCGGCCCGTCAGGACCCGGCAGCGGCACCGCGCCGAACTTCCCCGCGACCTTTGACTGCCGGGCGTTGGCCAGCGCGTACGCATACGGCCAGTTCCGCAGGAACAGCAGCCGGCCGTCCTGGAAGGCCTTGCGGGACTCCTCTTCCTTGTACGCCAGCGCCCGCTGCGGGATCCAGCCCTCGCGCACCCCGTCGAGGAGGAAGGACAGGCCCCGGCGAGCCGCGGGGGAGTCCACCGTCACGCGCGAGCCCTCGCCCGCGAGCACCGTGCCGCCCGCCGACTGAACGGCCTCGCCGACATTGGCGGTCAGCCCCTCGTACGGCAGGAACTGGCCCGCGTAACCGTCCATCCCGTACTTGGGTGCGACCGTCTTCGCCAACCGCTCCAACTCGGCCCAGGTGCGCGGCGGCCGGGCACCTTCCCGGGCGAGCACGTCCTTGCGGTAGTAGAGCAGCCCCGCGTTGGTCACATACGGGACCGCGTAGAGCCGCCCCCGGAAGGTGGCGGTGTCCACCACAGGGGGAAGGAAGTGCTTCAGCGGGAACTGGTCGCCGTTCACGGGCTTGATCCAGCCCGCGGCCGCGAACTCGGATGTCCATGCCACGTCGATGTTCAGCACGTCGAAGCGGTCACTGTGGGAGCGCAGCTCGGTGACCATCTGCGCCCGCACCTCGTCGGCCGCGTCGGGCAGCTCGACCAGCGTCACCTTCTCGCGCGGGTGCCGGTCGTTCCAGCCGTTGAGGACACCCCGCAGATAGCCCGTGAGGTCGCCGCCCGTCACCAGGGTGATCGGGCCCCGTCCCTCCGAGCCGCCGGCCGGCTCCCCGGCCTGCGCACCGGCATGGCCCGCGAACAGCAGCGAGCAGACCAGGAGAGCCCTTCCCGCGGCACGCTTCCACCGCATGGGCTCCTCCTCGTACCAGGCGTCGACGGGACACTGGACCGACAGCCCGCCCCATGTATACCTGTTAGCCATGCGGGATACTAGATGCTGCAGGAAGATACGACGGCGACCCGGCTCACAGTCGGATGAGTTCAGATGACCGTCAACTAGGGCGGGGAGGGAGAGGGAGAGCGTGCGGCTGCCACTCCTGGCGCTGTTGGTCAACGGCCCCGCACACGGCTATGAACTCAAGCAAGCCCTTGAGAACCTCCTGGGCGCGGCATACCCTCAGCCAAATGTCGGCCAGATCTACGTCACCCTGGGCAGGCTGGAGAAGGCGCGCCTGATCGAAGGGGAGGACGTCGAGCAGTCGGACCGCCCGAACAAGCGCATCTACCGGATCACCGAGGCGGGACGCGAAACGGTGGACGCGTGGTTCGAGGAATCCACCGCAGAGCCGCGGGTACGGGACGAATTCTTCATGAAACTCGCCCTGGCCCCCCACACGGGGACCGCGGACCAGGTCGCCCTGATCAACAAGCAGCGCCGCCACTACCTCAACACCATGCGTGACCTGTCGAAACTCGCGGCGGGCGAGGACCGGGACAACCGGGTCGCGCAGCTGCTGATAGAGGGCGCGATGCTGCATCTGCAGGCGGATCTCGACTGGCTGGAGCGCTGTCAAGAGGAGTTGGAATGAACCGGGACGAGCCGTCCGGCCCGATAGTCCGGGCAGCCGGCCTGGTCAAGACCCACCGGCCGGAAGGCGGCGCCCCCGCCCATGCGGTGCGGGGTGTCGATCTGTGCATCGAGCGCGGCGAGTTCGTCGCCGTCACCGGGCCCTCGGGGGCCGGGAAATCCACCCTGCTGCACCTCCTCGGCGGTCTCGACCGGCCCGACAGCGGTTCGCTCTGGCTCGACGGCCGCCAGGTCGACGCCTACAGCGAGGCACGCTGGGCGGAGCTGCGCCGCAACCACATCGGCATCGTCTTCCAGTTCTTCAACCTGGTCTCGAACCTCAGCGTCGCCGACAACGTCGAACTCC
This sequence comes from Streptomyces sp. NPDC048434, assembly GCF_043200375.1. Taxonomy (NCBI): domain Bacteria; kingdom Bacillati; phylum Actinomycetota; class Actinomycetes; order Kitasatosporales; family Streptomycetaceae; genus Streptomyces; species Streptomyces sp. NPDC048434. Next base: position 232,809 of record NZ_JBICXQ010000005.1, read on the forward strand.
CCGCCCTGCTGGCCGGCAGGTCCCCCCGGCAGGCCCGCACCGACCGGGCCGAGCTGCTCGACGAACTGGGCCTGACGGGCAAGGAGAACTGCACACCCGGCGAGCTGTCCGGAGGCGAACAGCAGCGCGTCGCGCTGGCCCGCGCCCTGGTCAACACCCCCAGCCTGCTGCTCGCCGATGAGCCCGCCGGCAGCCTGGACAGCAAGGGCACCAGGGAGGTGCTGCGGCTGCTCGCCCGCTTCCACCAGCGCGGCCAGACGATCTTGCTCGTCACCCATGACGCCAGGATGGCCAGCGCCGCGGACCGGGTGATCAGCTTCTACGACGGCCAGGTGGCCGACGATGCCCACCTCGGCGGCAGCCGGCACCGCCCCGCGGCCGGTGTGGCCGACGTACTCAAGCTCAAGGGCTGACCCGTGCGAGCAGCGGCACGCTGGACACAGGCGCACCTCAGAGCACACCGACCGGCCGCGGTGCTCATCGTGCTGGCCACCGCCGGGATCACCATCTCGCTGCTGCTGGCCACCGCACTGTTCGCCTACGCGACCGACCCCTGGCAACGGGCCTTCACCCAGTCCTCCGGCGCCCACGTATGGATCCACACCCAAGCCGGCACCGCCGCCGGGTCGCTCGCCGGACTGGACGAGGTGCGAGCCACCTCCGGCCCCTTCCGTACGGTCCGCACCACCGCGAGCCTCCAGCCCGGCGGCGCCAAGGCAACACTGGAGCTGCGCGGCGTGGCGAAGCGTCCCGCCACCGCCGCCCCCCACATCGTTGCGGGCCGCTGGCTCGACCCGGGCACCGATGCGGGTACCACCAAGGGCATCGTGCTGGACAGCTCGGTGGCCCGTGCGATGTGGGCCAAGCCGGGTGACTCCCTCGTGCTGAGCGGTATCGCGGCACATCTGCGCGTGGTGGGCGTTGCGGACACCGCCGAGGTCTCCTTCCGCGCGGGCGAATCCCCGGGTGTGGCCTGGGTGCTCCCCAAGACCCTCGCCGCCTCCGACGCGGGCCGCGACCAGCGCGGCCGCACCATAGGCCTCCAGCTCACCGACCCCGCGGACACCGACTACGTCGTCCAGCGCGCGGTCACCCTGCTCGGCGCCGATCAGATCACCGATGTCTCCACCTGGCGGCAGGCCAAGGCCGAAGCCGAGGGTGACAATCAGCTTCTGGGACGGCTGCTCGGCCTCTTCGGGCTCGGCGCGCTGCTCGCCGCCGCGCTGGCGGTGGGCGGCGCGATCAGCACCCGGATCCGCGGACATCTGCGGGACATCTCGATCCTCAAGGCCATCGGGTTCACGCCCGGCCAGGTGGTCCGCATGTTCCTCGCCCTCCACCTCGGCTTCGCGCTGCTGGGCGTCGCCCTCGGGGCACTGGTGACCCAGGTGCTCGGCACGCTGGTCCCCGGCCGGATCGGCGAGGCGATGGTCCTCTGGCAGCAGCTTCCCGAGCACGCCTGGCTGTCCTTGGTGATCTCCGGCGGAGTGGTGGTCTTCATCGGCTCGGCGACCTGTCTGACCGCGTGGCGCGCCGGGCGGGTACCGCCGGTGCCCGTCGCCCGCGCCGCCACGGCCACCGGCGGCCGAGCCTCCGGCCTCACCCGGCGGGCGCTCGGCCTCCGGGTCCCACCGGCCCTGGTCCTCGGCTGGCGGGGGGCCTTCCACCGTCCGCTGCGCTCGTCGGCGGCGGTGGCCCGGCTGGCGGTCCCACTGCTGCTCATCACCATCGCGCTGGGCACCTGGACCACCCTGGACCGCTTCACCTCACACCCCGAGAACGTCGGCCTGCCCGCGGCGCTCACCGCGCGTTCCGACACCCTCGGCGACCAGGAGCTACGCCAACTCCTCACCTCCCAGCCACGGATGACCGCCTACCCCGGAGCCGAGGTGCAGGCGCTCGTACCGGGGCAAACCGGGACGATCACCCTGCGTGGACTCGGTACGGATGCCAAGCCGTACCCCTTCGCCATCGTGGAAGGCCGAGCCGCCCGCGGTCCCGACGAAGCGATCGCCGGACAGGGCCTGCTGGAACTCCTGGACGCACACGTCGGCGACTGGGTCCGGATGACCGTCGCCGGCCGACCGCACGTCCTCCACATCGTCGGCCGCAACATCGAAACCGCGGACGGCGGCCGGGTCATCTCCACCACCCTGGACACCCTGCGCGACGACGACACCGCCGGCGCGACGCCTGCTGCGTCTCCTGCACCCCGCCCGGACTTCTACAACCTGGTCCTGCACCACGGTGCCGACCCCACGGTGGCGCGCGACGCCCTGACCAAGGCGTCGGCCGGCCGTCTCGAAGTGCGCGAGATCCCCAACCCCGCCGACCAGCTGTCGGCGGTCCGTGCCGTCGCCATCGGCCTGATCGCGGTGCTGATTCTGATCGGGCTGGCGGAGCTCGCGACGACGGTCGGTGCCGGCGTACGCGACCGCAGCCGCGACCTGCTCGCGCTCAAGGCCGTCGGGCTCACGCCCCGCCAGATCACCGCCGTCATCGTCTCGGCCACCGCGTTCATCACGCTGGCCGCCGCGCTGGCCGGCACGGCGCTGGGCCTCCTCGCCTCCGAGTGGCTCATCAACCTCCAGGGCCGCACCAGCGGCTGGGGGACCGGCATCGCCCAGCGCCCCGCCCCGGCCATCCTGCTGCTGGTCATCGCCATCGCGGTGACGATCGCCGCAGTCGCCTCGGCCCTGCCCGCCGCCCGCGCGGCCCGGCGCCGGCTCGCGGACTCGGCCAGCGATCTGCTGTAGGGCGGGTCATGGGGATCGGCCCGCCCTGATCCGGAAGGCCCGCGCCCTCCGGGTGTCGTCACACTCCCCGGGCCTTACGCGCTGAGGTCCCCGACCGGAATCGGTCGGGGACCTTCATGCGCTCCACAGGGGCTCATGCACTCCGCAGGGGCGGAGGAAAGGAGGCCGGGGAAGTGGCGGCCGTCCTGGCGCCGGCTAGCCGGCCGTGCCGAAGTCCTGCGTCCAGTAATCGCCGGGCTGTGCGAGGCCGACGCCGATCTCCTTGAACGAGCAGTCAAGGATGTTCCGCTTGTGGCCGGGGCTGGACATCCAGCCCGCCATGACCTCGTCGGGTGTGGAGTAACCGTAGGCCACGTTCTCGCCGTAGGAGCTCCAGTGGTAACCGGCACGCGTGATCCGGTCATCCGGAGAGGAGCCGTCGGAGCCCGTGTGCGACATGTTCTTATGGTCCGCCATGTCCTTACTGTGATCCTGGGCGGACTTTGTCAGTTTCGCATTCACGGTCAGCGGTGAGCACCCGGCCTTGCTGCGCTCCTTGTTGACGAGTTCCACCACGCGGGCCGCATCACCGGAAGCCGAAGCGGCGGTCTTCGAAGGGCTGGTGGTTTTCGAAGCGCCGGCGGAAGCGGCGGGCTTCTGAGCTGTCTTCGCGGCCCACTCGGAGCCCCATTTTGCTTTCGCCTGGCGGTGATCGAAGGACGCATTCTGCCAATGGCCGTGGTGCCGACCCGCCTCGTTCTCGTGACCCAGACAAGCCATGGCGGCAGAGGGCACGCCCACGGCGCCTACGGCCAAGGCAGCGACGGTTATCTGCCGGTAGCGCCGCGTCCTGCGATGTTTCGTCATGCGTGACCTCACTCGGTAATTGCGGAGCGTCCCTGGCGCGGCTGGCTCTGTGCAATTCCCGCGCCTGAGCTGCGGAGACGCCTTGCGGCTCGTCATTCTTGGCGCCGCTGTGCAGACAAGGCAACAAAGTCTGAGTACTACTTCGCTTCGTAGGAGCGGCCGGCCCTTGCCATGAGTGCGGGAGCATGCTGGTCCGGCTCCCGGATCTTTCGGGAATTCCTGTTGCCCCGTCAGAACGCCTTATGTGCTGACCGTGCGAGCAAAGGCACGGAGCGGGCCGAATGCCGCTTATCCCGGTGCGCGGCATTCATAGGCCAAGACGGACAAATCTCATATGTCGCCGAGGCGTCATCTACTATCCGGCTTAGTTAGTGCCGGGATTCGGTATGACGCATGTCACGGAACTCGGGATTCCGTGGCGGGAACCTGGGGGCGCATATCTGCGTCCAGCAGGGCATTCGAAGATCGTGAATGCCGAAAGGGGTCCCGGCCCACGGCGGGAACGGCTGGCCGTTTCCTTTACCTCGCACGGCACGGTGAGGTTTCAGCGGATGAGAGCAAGCTGACGGACCGCGGTAGCCGTCAGGCCGTACTGCTCGGTGAGCGGCTCCGGCGTACCCCTCTCGCGGCGTGTCAGCACGGGCCGCTCCCACGGGCGGAGCGGACCGCGCGGCTGATCTGCGACCAGTCTGCGACCAGCTCGACGGCGTCCCCCTGCGTGCGTCGGAGCCGACCAGGGGCGAAGCCCCTACCGGCTTCCCGCCCGCCCTTCACTTCTGAGGGCGGTGGGCCGCCGCTCCCCTCGGCGGTGCAGAGAGGTCAGCCGGCCGGTCAGCGCCCCGAAGGGCTGGTCGGTCTGAGACGTCAGCCGGGTCGGCTGGTGCACCGACGACCCCGGGAGCCGGTCGATGTGCCGCAGTGCGTCCCACTGCACCAGTGAGATGTCCAGGTCGGCGGTCAACTTGCTGTCCAGGGTGCGGTGGTGGCCCTCATCGAGGCTCAGCAGCACGGCCTGGTGGCCAACCGCGCGGCCCTGCGGGGCTACGGCCGCGAGCCGTCCATGACCGACCCCACGCTGCTCGGGCGGCTCGGCGCCATCGCACTGTCGACCCTGGTGCTGTGGGGCGAGAGTGACGGCGTCGTCGACGCCGACTACGGTCGCGCCTACGCCGGTGCCATCCCCGGCGCCCGGTTCCAGCTCCTCGCCGGCGCCGGTCATGTCCCCCAGAGCGAAACTCCCGAGCAACTCATGCTCCCCATAAGGGACTTCGCCGACGCGCCCGCCACTCACCGCCCGACGGCGGGCGGAGCGCCACAAGAACTGCGGGTGTAAACGCTCAGGGACCTCCCCTGCATGCGGGACTTCCGTGATGTCCACTACCCCCGCCTCCTCACCGGCTGCACCGGCTTCGGCCTCTCCATCCACGGGATCCGGACCGCTGCCCCCGGTGACGGTGCGTCCCGGCTGTACGTCTTGCTCTCCTACCGCGAGAACGAACCACAACGCTTGAGTCAGCCGCTGCATAGCCCCCCGGTGACGGGACGGGTTCCGTGCGGGCGAAACACACCCGGGTGAGGAAGGGACGTTCTCGGCATCGTGGGGCACTGGACCCGACTGCGTCCCGAGGGTGTGGCGGGTCGGGAACCCGGCATGACACCGCGGGGGAGCCGCGTCCTTGGGGCGGCCAGGTGAGCCGCCCCGACCCGGCACGGAGCTTCCCGCGTCCGTCATGCGTCGCGACGTACATTGCCGTTGGGTCTGCGTCGGCCAACCTCACGAGATCGGACATGTGCATGAACTGCTATGACTGCGCGACGGGCGACGGAAACGCCGCCGCGGTGGCGATCTGCCGGAACTGCGGCGCCGCACTGTGCGACCAGCACGCCTGGTCCGCCCCGCAGACCGTGGTCCGCGTACAGGGCGTAGGTCCGAGCACTCTGCCGGAGCCGGCGCGTCGCATTGTGTGCACGATCTGCCGGGGAGCAACTCAGTCGGTCTGAGCCCTGAGGATCCGGTCGCGGCCGGGGTGCCGGACGGGCGGCGGTGGCATGATGCCGTCAATGACGACCTTTGTCTTGATTCCGGGTGCGGCATGCGACTCGTGGCACTGGCATCTGCTGGAGGCGGAGCTGCGCGCCCGGGGCCGTGAGGTGGTGAGTGTGGACCTGCCGTGCGAGGACGATGCGGCAGGCCTGGACGCGTACGCGGATGCGGTCGTCGCCGCGGTTGCGGGCCGGAAGCGGCTCACGCTCGTGGCGCACTCGTTCGCCGGCTTCACCGCACCCCTGGTCTGTGCACGGGTGCCGGTGGATCTGCTGGTGCTGCTGGCGGCGATGGTGCCCTTGCCGGGGGAGGCGCCTGCGGAGTGGTGGGGGGCGACGCGACACCCGGACTCTCGGGTCAGACGCGCCGGGCGGGACGCGCAGAGGGCCGGCGCGGCCCCGGCTGACGAGGGCGCATCGGAGTCCGCTGTGCCGGGTTCTGCCGCGGATCCGTTCTTCCAGGATCTGCCGCCGGGGCTGGCGGCAGAGGCGGCGGTGCGATGGCGGCGGCAGTCCGAGACCCCTGCCGCGCGGCCCTGGCCGATGGAATCCTGGCCCACGGTGGCGACCCGGTTTCTGTTGTGCCGTCAGGACCGCCTCTTCCCGGCGCCGTTCCTGCGTGCCGTGGTGGCGGAGCGCCTGGGGGTGGCCCCCGACGAGATGGAGGGCGGGCACTTCCCGATGCTGTCCCGTCCGGTCGAGCTGGCTGACCGGCTGGAGCGCTACAGCCGGTCAGCGGCGAAGTGACGACCTCACAGGCGCCCGCGGGCCGAGCGCCTCAACGTTGCTTGATGTCCGCCGCGGTCCCGTAGGGAAGATGTGCGAGGGCGACGATCAGCGGCACCGGCAGGTATGCGGGCCACTTGGGGCGGGCCGCCTGGTAGGCGACGTACCCGAGCGAGCCGCTTATTCGTACCTCTTCCACCGTCTCTGCCTGGTACACCACCCGGCAGTTACGCGATGCCCGTTGGGCGCGCTTCCACAGTGCCGAAGCGGGTTTCCTCTCCGCCTCGGTCCGCGGGGTGAAGATCCGGTCGCCGAAGTCCGACCAGGCGAACGGGCTGGTGTCCGCCCAGTCCTTGTCGATCACCTTCTTCAACTCCGCTGCCCGCTCCGCGTCGGTGGAGCCCCACGACGACGGCACGTTGGTGATCAGGCCGACGGGGATATGGCGGGCGCGCAGCGCGCGCAGATACCCGGCGGCTCCCGGCATGTACCGCACGCTCTTGTCCTCGGCCGTGTGTACCAGCGTCTCGCCGAGGTCGAAATACACCACGGCACACCCGCCGACCCGCCCTCCTTCCCCGGCGGTGCGCGGTACGCCCTCGGCTGCTCCCGCGGTCGGCACGGCTAACGCTGCCACGCCGCCCAGGGCGAGCAGCGCGCGCCAGGTGACTCTGCGAGCGGGTGTCTTTTGCATGGGGGATGCCTTTCCCGTAGGGGGGCATCCGATCGTACGCGCCATGTGCACGTCATCGACCGGATCGGCGCTGCCGGGCCACTGATCTCGGCCGTCATCACTTCGCCTCGCCTCGCCACGCATGGAGGGTCGCCGGCGCATGGTGCCGCACACCGTCAACCAGGGGCTCAAGGGGTCGGCTCTTACGCTCCGCGGCCTTGAGGTTCTGCGCGAGGAATCTGAGTAGCGGTACTCATGACACACCCCACGGTGGCCATGAGGCTGATGCGGATGACCAAGCGCGGCAGAGCGTCCGTCCCGGCCTGTGGTGTGGTGACGGCTTCGGTGGGTACCTGCGCCGTACGGCAGGGGTCACTCCGTCCGCCCCGCGGCGGGCGCCGCGCCGCCCTGCACCCGATGTCTTCGAGGCTGATCCATGAAGGCCACCATGGCCACATCCCGCATGCTTCCCCCGGCGCTGGCCATAGCGGTGCTCCTCGCTCTGGCCCTGTCGGGCCTGCAGCCTCATGACCGGATCACATGGGTCATGGAGACCTGCTGGGTGATCGTCGGCCTGCCGCTGCTGGTCGCGGTGTGGCGACGCTTTCCGCTCAGCCCGCTCCTGTGCTGTCTGCTGGCCGTGCATGCACTGGTCCTGATCGTCGGCGGCCACTACACCTACGCCGAGGTCCCCTTCGGCCACTGGCTGCAGGACGCTCTGGACCTCTCCCGCAATCCCTACGACCGGATCGGACATCTGGTGCAGGGCTTCGTGCCCGCCGTCCTGGTCCGCGAACTTCTGGTCCGCACCTCCCCGCTGCGCGGCAGCGCCTGGCTGGCCCCGCTGACGGTGTGCGCATGCCTGGCGTTCAGCGCCTTCTTCGAGCTGATCGAGTGGTGGAGCGCGCTGGCCGGCGGCTCCGCGGCCGACGCGTTCCTCGCCACCCAGGGGGACCAGTGGGACACCCAGTGGGACATGGCCTGCGCCCTCCTCGGCGCGATCGTCTCGCTGCTGCTCCTCAGTCGCGTCCACGACCGCCAGCTCGCCCATTACGGCACCGGGGAGGAGGAGCGGATCACGGGACGGCAGGCCGCCTGATCGCTGTTCCGGTCGCTGTCCTCAGGCAGGGCCCGCGGACAGAAGCGGGATCCGCGAACCGGCTCCGGCCCCGTACCCGTCAGGAGCTCGTGCGGTGAACTGCTCCTCGACCCGCCGAAGTTCTCTCACACCCGGGCGGAGAACGGGCAGGCCCAGTCCGCCGGTTTGCGCCGGCCCGAGTAGCGTCGGGCCTCGGAGAGCTGCTCGTACTCCATGAGATTGGGGTTGATATTGCCCTGCAGTTCGATGTCCTGCTTGCGGATCTTCTCCTGCAGCCGGCCCCAGAGGCCCGCGGCCTTTATTCGGTCGAACTGGGCGTGGGAATTGAAGGCGAGCATCGGGAACGGCGGGCGGCGGCCGATGCGGCTGTGCGTTTCGTGCAGTCCGATCACGAAGAAGGGGTGCCCGGCGACGCTGTACGCGAAGGCACCGGATGTCGGATCGGGGTCATAGCCATCGGCCCAGGGGTGCGTGAGGCTGTCATGGTCGTGGACAGCCTGCAGCTGCTGCCACAGCAGCGCCTCGAACTCGACTTCCGCCACGTTCAGGGGGCCCGAGAAGGTGGCCACGAAGCTCGTGAAGGGCTTGGCGGCCCAGTCCACCGCCGCCACATACGCCTGAAGATCGGCCGCCATCTCCCGGGCCGCCTCGTCATCACCGAACCACGTGTAATGGCGATGGGTGATACCCCCCTGCCGCCATGCGGAACGGCCCGCCAAGCAGGGGAAGGCATCACCGAGCAGGAACCGTCCGACTTCGGCGGCTGCGTCAACTTCGGTGGCGGCGGTGGCGTCAACCGTCATGTTTGTGACCTTCGGTGAGGGGGGCAACACCCCTGGTGGGGGCCCTGCGGTGGTGGGACCCTGGCAGTCAAGATCGGGCAGGGCCAGTTCGTCAAGACTCGGCCGTTTCACCCCTCTGCGACTGCCCTCACCGACGGCGTCAGCACCGCGTTTGCGGTGGTATGACCGAATCGGGCCGTGACCATGTCTTGGCCGCCGGACAGCTCGCTCTCACTGCAGGGCTTCTTGTAGATCTTCATCGTCTCAGAAACTCGGGCAGGTGATCGCCAGGGCGGCCTGCGGCGGCGCCGCGCCCCGCGCTGCCCGGTCCCCCGTGCCGGAGCTCCCTTGCCGACGGGACCGCCGGAGCCCACCCGCTCTGTACGGCGGTCGTCGATCCCTGCCGCTAGCCATCGCCTCGGCGGGCCGGTCGCCGAGCTGAGCCGCCGGCTGCCGGCTGCCGGCGTCGGTCGCCGATCGGAGCCTGCGGCTGTCGGCCTCGGAGGGCCGGTCGCTGACCCGAGCCTCCGGCTACCGGCCACGGACGGTTTGGCAGCCGGCCGGGCTCTCCAGGGCGGCCGACTCTGCCGCGGCGCGATCCCCCGTGCTGATCGCGCGCGATGTGTCGTGAGCCGGCCGCGCCCCGTCTGCTGACTGCGTGCGGCAGCGTCGGCAGACGGGAGCGGGGTCGTCCCCGTCAGGCGCGGGCGGGCGCGGCCTCCTCCTGGGTGTCAGCGGCATCGGCTGCACGGTCCTCGGTGCCGTCCTGGGAAGTGGCGCCGGGGAGGGAGTAGAAGACGCTCCTTCCCTGCTTGCTGCGGTGTGCCAGACCCTTGGCGATGAGTGAGGTCTCCAGGGTGTTGCGTACGGCCGTCTCCGGTGCCGTGTGATCCGGATGTTCCTTCGCCAGCAGCTTCGTCAGCTCCGTCACCGTGCGCGGCTGCTCGTCGAGCAGGCCGAGTACGCGGTCGGCGCGGGTGGAGTTCCGCTGCCGGGATTTGCCCCGGGCCGGCGTGGCCTTTCGTGCCTTCTTTGCGCTCCCCGCCGCCTTGGCCGGGGCTTTCTTCGCGGGCTTGGCCTTCGGCGCGGCAGGCTTCGCGCGTCGCGCCGCGGGCACGGTCACCGGCTTCGTCACCGCGGTGTCAGCCTCCGAGGGCTGGGGCGCGACAACCTCTTCAACTTCCTTCCGGGGGCTCGTGCCGAGATGCTGCTGGAGGTCCTCCAGCTTTGCCCGGAGCTTTTGCAGTTCGTCGATCTCCTTCGCGATGCTCTTCAGCTTGGCAGCCACCTGCACGGCGAATTCCGACTCGGACATGAAACAGCCTGCTCTCTATTGCCTGATCGATCTGCGGTTGGCTGGATGTTACTCATCTCGCTCCGCAATTAACCCGGTCCCGCTCCGTTTTATCGCCAGGCGCAGGGCACCGGTGTTCGGTTCCACGGCCGAACAAGCGCGCCATCACGGGGAGTTCGGATGGTGTCCAACCCCTCCGTATCGGTCAAGAAAAGGACCTTGAATGAGCCATACGGGCCGTGATTGAAGTCGCGTACCCCGTCGACAGAGGGGCTGAACTCCGTCCGGTTGTCACTCCTTTGAGTCTTTCCTCCGGTGGATCCGCCATGGTCTCGTCGTCCGTTGGTCGCGGAGAGACGCACTGCGAACCGGCGCGCGGCCGTGATGCGCCCGAGTCTGGTGGCACGTGTGGTGGGTGACCGTAGTTCCGGTGCGGTGGTGCGGACCGATGGCGTCGGCGGTATGAAGCGTTCTCTCCATGGCGGCAGGTTGCTGCCACCGCGCAAGGTGAACCCACCGGCCTGTGGTTGATGCCGGAGTTCTCGCAGGGAGAGCTGAGTGCGGACGCCACACCTCCGCAACCCTCGGATGGCTCAGCACCACGTGCGCCGCACCGTGACCGATTGTAGGACGGACTCGACGGGTGTGGCGGTGGGAGGAGTGGCTCGGCATGAACGTCGTCGTTGATCTCAACCGATGTCAGGGTTATGCGCAGTGTGCCTTCCTCGCCCCCCGGGTGTTCACGATGCATGGCGAGGAGGCCCTGTTGTACACCCCGGCCGTCCCGGAAGACCAGCGGGAACGTGTCCTCCGGGCCGAGGCGGCGTGTCCGGTGCAGGCGATCCTCGTGGGTGAGGAGGCGGTCGTCGGTGCAGGGTGAACCACGCGATGGCCGCATCGTCGTCGTCGGTGCGTCGCTGGCGGGGCTGCGGGCCGCCGAGACGCTGCGTGACGAGGGGTTTGCCGGCTCGCTGACGCTGATCGGGGAAGAACCGCATCCCCCCTACGACAGGCCGCCGTTGTCCAAGCAGGTGCTGCTCGGAATGGTGTCGGCGGACAAGACCGGGCTGCCACAGCGCCGTCCGGTCGACGCCCACTGGAAACTCGGCGTGCGCGCCACCGGGCTCGATCCGGTCGGGAAACAGGTACTCCTCGCCGACGGCGAGAAAGTGCCCTTCGACCGGCTGCTGATCGCCACCGGAACCCGCGCCCGGCCCTGGCCGAACCCGGCCGAGGCCGCCTTGGACGGGGTGTTCACCCTGCGCACCAGCGAGGACGCGGGCCGTCTTGCGGAGCGTCTCGACGCCGGGCCGCGACGGGTCCTGGTCGTCGGTGCCGGCTTCACCGGCTCGGAGATCGCCTCCGCCTGTCGCGAGCGCGGTCTTGCGGTGACGGTCGCGGAGCGGGGCCCGGCACCTCTGGTCGGTGCGCTCGGCGGAACGCTGGGTGCGCTCGCCGCGAAGCTGCAGCGCGCGCACGGTGCCGATCTGCGCTGCGGGGTGACGGTCACCGCGCTGGAGGGCAACGGGCGGCTCACCGGCGCACAGTTCTCCGACGGCACGAGGATCGATACCGATGTCGCCGTGGTGGCCCTGGGTGCGGTCCGTAACACCGATTGGCTGGCCGAGTCGGGACTCGCCGCGGGCCCACGAGGAGTGACCTGTGACGCGGGGTGCCGCGCCTTCGACATGTACGGGATCGTCACCGACGACATCTTCGCCGCGGGCGACGTGGCGCGGTTCCCGCACCCGCTCTTCGAGTATCAGCTGCTCTCCCTGGAGCACTGGGGCAACGCGGTCGCCCAAGCCGAGGTCGCGGCCCACAACATGGTCAATCCGGGGCCGCGCAGACGCCCGCATCTGACGGTACCGGCGTTCTGGTCCAGCCAGTTCGGCCTCAACATCAAGTCGGTCGGCGTACCCACCTTCTCCGACCAGGTGGTCATCGCCCAGGGGTCGCTCAAGGACGCCCGGCTGGTTGCCGTCTACGGCTACCGAGGACGCGTCACCGCTGCGGTGAGCGTGAACCAGGCCAAGTCGCTGGAGTACTACCAGCGGCTGATCGAGACGGCAGCGCCGTTTCCGCCCGCGCCGGGAGCCGCCGACCAGATCGAGTCCCCGGTGCCCGTCCCCTCCGACGTGCCGGACCCGAAGATGCTGTCGCACGGCCCGACCGTCGCCCTCACCGGTCATCTGCCGGACCGGCGCCTGACCCTGGTGCAACCGGCACGCTGAGACCGCCACTCCATAGCGATGAGGAGCCCCCGCGCATGGCTGCGGACACCCTGTTCCACCGGATCACCGACTACGCCAACCGCGCCAACCCCTACCCGCTGTACGCCGAGCTCCGCGAGGAGGGGGTGGCACGGCAGGAGGACGGCAGCTACCTGGTCGGGACCTACCATGAGATCCAAGCCCTGCTGCACGACCCGAGGATCAGCTCGGACCGCCGCAAGCGCACCGTCCCGGACGCGACGACGGCAGCCCAGGAAGGGCTCCCGCCGGCCTTCATCGGACTCGACGACCCCGAACACCACAGGCTGCGAAACCTGACGATGCGCTCCTTCGGCCCGCCCCACACGCCGGACCGGATCGATGGCATGCACGACGACATCACCCGGATCGTCAAGGACCTCATCGGCAGCTTTGCGGGCAAGGAGCGGATCGACATCGTCGACGACTTCGCCTACCCGCTGCCCGTCACCGTGATCTGCCGTCTCCTGGGTGTACCGATCGAGGACGAGCCACGGTTCCGTGAGTGGTCGGATGCCATCGTCACCGGCATCGATCCCAGCCCGCGGGAGGACCCCGCGGAGCGTCAGCGGGCAGCAGCCGAGGCCCGGAAGGCGATGGGCCTGTATCTCGGAGAGCTCGCCGAGAAGCGCCGTGCCCATCCCTCCGACGACATGCTCTCCGCATTCGTCAGCGACAGCTCGGACGGGCAGCTGACGCCGCTCGAGATCATGACCACGTCGGTGCTGCTGCTCATCGCCGGTCACGAGACAACCGTCAACCTGATCACCAACGGGATCCTCACCCTGCTGCGCCACCCTGACGAGCTGGCACGCCTGCGCAGCGAACCCGCCTTGATGCCCCGGGCGGTGGAGGAACTGCTGCGGTACGAGCCCCCCGTCCAAATGCTCCCGCAGCGCACGCCGTTGGCCGATATCGAGGTCGCGGGCGTCACCGTCCCCAAGGGCGCGCCCCTCATCCTGATGCTCGCGTCGGGCAACCGCGACCCCCGGCGGTTCCGTGACCCCGACCGCTTCGACCCGACCCGCGACGACCACACACACCTCGGCTTCGGCAGTGGCATCCACAGCTGCTTCGGGGCACCGCTCGCCCGTCTGGAGGCGCAGATCGCTCTCAACGAGCTCCTCCAGTACCTCGACCACCCCCGCTTGGCCGAGGACCCGCCTCCCTACCGCCGCAGTCCCGTACTGCGCGGGCCCCGGCACTTGCTCGTCGAGCAAGGCCGGGCCGCTGTCCGAGGGGGTCAGTAGCGCGGGTTCTTCTTCCCGGCCCCGCAGAGGTCCCGCACCGGGTGACTGGCGTTACCGCGGAACAGGGCCATCTCGATGCCCGCGACCTTGACCTTGTCGCGGTCGCGGACGACGGGAGTGGACCAGTGGTTGTCGCCGTTGCGGACATGCCGCCAAGGGGTGGACTTGCCCTTGCCCTTGCCGTTGTACCAGTAGAGCCGGATCGCCGGGTGCATGCCGTCGGCCCGGTTGTCCTTGGCGCGGACGGATACCGAGTGCAGCTCCGTCTTGCCGGCCCAGGTCCATGCGGCGCTCCCCGAGCCGCCCCTTCCGGAGCAGGACGCCTTGACCGCGGCGGCCGCGGCCGGAGTGGCGGTGGCCGGAGCGGCCGTGGCCGGCACCGTGAGTGCCCCCGCCGCGAAAGTCATTCCCCGTGTACGCACAACATTTCCCTTGAGTGGGTCTCGTCGTCTGATGGGACTGGTGGGAACTGAACCCCCGTACCAGTCCTCGATCAAGAGATACCGGGGCGGCTTGACGAGCGACAGATGATTCGATGAGGTTCGAAACGAGCCCCGCGGCACCGGCCTCCGGCGGCGGAGGGACACGGGCCAACCGTGCCCGGACAGACGTCGAGCGCCGGGCCACGACGATGGCCACGGAAGGCCTGGCCACCGCGTTGGACTCGCTGCATCCCGCCATCGCCTGCCGCTCATCGACGCTGTACCTCGCCGACCCCCGGATTCTCAGCCTGACCACCAGCCGGCCCCTGAGGCTGTTTCCCTCCGGCCTGGCCGGCGGCTGGCTGCTCAGTGTGGACCCGTGGGACGAGCGCGGGCCCTATCTGGTCTATCCGGCCACCGGGCAGAACACCCGGGCACGCACCGGCAAGCCGTCCGCCACACAGGACCCGGACCTACCTTTCGCCGATGTGATCGGACACTCCCGACTCCGGCTGTTGACCGACCTGCATCTGCCGAGGACCACGACGGAGCTGGCCCGGCGTCACTTCATGAGCGCGTCCACGGTCTCCTACCACCTCAGCCGTCTCCACCGCGCGGGCCTGCTGACCCGGACCCGCTCGGCACACCGGGTCCACTACCGCCGTACGCCCCAGGCCGACCAACTGCTCCAGCCGGCCGAGGACCCGCCGAGCGCGGGCCACGCTAGCGCGCCGAGCGCGGTGGTCTCCGTCTGATCCGTGCACGGGCCGGCGGCCGGCCGGTGCGAAATGGAGTGGCCCGCCCCCGGCGACTGCTGTGATCATGAGGAGCCCGTCTGTCGCAGAGTCTGGAGGAAGCGTCGTGAGCCCTGCCGTTCCTGCCGATCCGACCGTGCTGCACCCGATGCCCGAGCAGCCGCGGGTGGTGCTGTTGAAGCCGCTGGTGACCTCGCCGTTGATCGAGGTCGGCGAGTTCTCCTACTACGACGATCCGGACGACCCGACCGCCTTCGAGACCCGCAATGTGCTGTACCACTACGGGCCGGAGAAGCTGGTCATCGGGAAGTTCTGTGCGCTGGGGGAGGGGGTGCGATTCCTCATGAGCGGCGCCAACCACCGTATGGACGGCCCCTCGACATTCCCTTTCCCGATCATGGGCGGTTCCTGGGCCGCGCACTTCGATCTGATCACCGGCCTGCCCGGCCGGGGTGACACCGTGGTGGGCAACGACGTCTGGTTCGGATACCGGGCCACGGTGATGCCCGGCGTCCGTATCGGCCACGGCGCGGTCATCGCGTCCGGGTCCGTCGTCGTCGATGACGTCCCCGACTACGGGATCGTCGGCGGCAACCCGGCCCGCCTCATCCGTCGTCGCTTCGACGATGCGGACATCGACCGGCTGCTGGCAGTGGCCTGGTGGGACTGGCCGGTTGAGCACCTGACGGAGCACATCCCGGCCGTCATGTCCGGCAGCGTCGATGAGCTGGAGGCGGCGCGCCCCAGGAAGCGGTAACTGCGCTTCAGGGCCCGCCGTCCGCCCACACTCGCCCGGCCCGGTCGGTCTCCGGTGGGGCTGAGGGGTTGTACGACCGGGGATCGTGCAAGGGGGTCATGACGTGGGCAGTCCGGGCCCCGTGCAGTGCACATCGGCTCACCCGGACCGCCGTGCTCGACAACGGCCACCTCGTCGAACAGGGCTCGACCGGGCAACTCCTCGCGAACCCCCAACACCCGCTCACCGCCTCGCTGCTGCAGGCCGCACCCGACCGTGGGGGCGCGCCGGGCCTCGCGCCGCCCGAGGCCGGCGCGGCACTCCGCACCTGAGCCGGGGCGCCGCTGCCCGTACGGCCCGCTACCGGTGCGGACCGTCCACCAGCCGCAGAGGCAGCGACTTCAGCCCATTGATGAAGTTCGACACGAGCCGCTGCGGCCGGTCGGCGACCGCCAGGGCGGGCAGCAGTCTGCCGGTCTCCTCGTACAGCACCCGCAACTGCAACCGGGCGAGATGCGCGCCCAGGCAGATGTGCGGGCCGTCGCCGAAGGAGACATGCGGGTTGGGTGAGCGGGCAAGGTCCAGACGGTGCGGGGCGGCGAAGACCCGCTCGTCGTAGTTCGCCGAGCCGTGGAACACCACCACCTTGTCGCCGGCGCGTATCCGGCGCCCGGCCAACTCGGTGTCGCACGCGGCGGTCCGGCGGAAGCTGAGCACCGGCGGATGCCAGCGCAGCAACTCCTCCACACAGGTCGCCGTCTCCACTGCCCCGGCGCGCAGCTCGCGGTACGCGTCCGGGTGCCGGGCCAGTGCGAGCAGGCCGCCGGGAGCCGCGCTGCGGACCGTGTCGTTGCCCGCGATGGTCAGCAGGAAGAAGAACATCTCCAGTTCGGGCGTGGCCAGTTCGTCGTCCGAGGCGAGTACGGTCATGACGTCGTCGCCCGGATGCCGTCGCTTGTGGGCGGCCAGCTCGCGCGCGAAGCCGAACATGTCCTGCAGCATCGCCGGGGACCGCGGGTTGGCGGGACGCCCGTCCGGCCCCGATGCGGCCGGGCCCGATTCGTCCGGGTCCTGATACCCGATGACGCGCCGGGTCCAGGCCAGCAGCAGTCCGCGCTCAGCGGGCGGCACTCCGAGCAGATCGGCGAGGTTGAGCAGGGCGAAGTCGTCCGTGACATCGGTGACGAGGTCGCGCACCCCGTTCCCCGTACGCGCCGCGTCGACCGCCGAGGTCAGCAGGTCACGGGCCCGCTCGCGGACGGCCGTCCCGAACCGCTCGATACGGCGAGGGGTGAAGGCGCGGCTGACCAGGCGCCGCAGCCGCCCATGGTCCGGGGGGTCCTGATTGAGCATCATGCGGCGGATGAACGGCAGGTCGGCGGGGTCGGGATCGCGGATCTGGGTGGCCCCCAGACGAGAGGAGAACGTGCCCGCGTCCTTCAGGACCCGGACGACATCCTCATGCCGCGTGACCGCCCAGAAGCCGGGGCCGGCCGGCCAGCCGAGCACCTCGTGCTCCTCCTGCCAGGCCACCGGATGCTGATCGCGCAACAGCCGGTACGCGGTGTGCGGCAGACCGTCCGCGTAGCCGCGGGGATCGAAGACGTCCGGCACCTCCGGCCGGGCGGCCCTCCCGGCGGACACCGTCATCCGGCTTCCGGCCCGTCGCCGTCGGCGCGCAGAAAGTCCTCGACGGCCCGGATCAGCTCCAGCGGTGTTTCGTCCATGGCGTAGTGCCCCGCCGAGCGCAGCTCGACCAGCTCACTCTGGGCGTACCACTGCATCCATGTCTCACGCGTCAGTTCGGCGGTCAGCGCCGGATCCAGCGCCCCGGTCACCGCCAGCGCCGGCACCGCCGAGCCCTCGACCTCGGCCGAGAACGTCTCCCCGGACCAGGAGTCCAGCCAGGACCGGAACGCCTTCGGGTCGCTGCGCTCCAGTGACCGCTGCACCATCCGGTCCAGCCAGGCGGCCGGACGCTGCCCGCCGGTGGTGAGGTCGAGGATGGCCCGTCGGTTCTCCGGCATGTGGGCCGCCGAGGAGAACAGTTCCCACTGCTGCGGCGGCAGCGGCAGTCCGGAGGCGGGGACCGGCGAGATTCCCACGAGCCTGCGCACCCGGTGCGGAGCCGAGGCCAGTACGCGTTGGACGACACTGGCGCCCATCGAATGTCCGATCACCGAGAACCGGTCCCAGCCCAGCCGGTCGGCGAGCGCGAGCACATCGCCCGCCCCCTCACCCGAGGTGTACGCGCCGACCGCGGCCCTGGCCTCGCCGTAGCCACGGAGATCGACCAGTGCGTACTGGAACGCGTCCTGATCGAGATCCGGCAGCACCGGGTCGAAGGCGGACCTGTCGGCGAACCATCCGTGCACGGCGATGACCTTGTGCGATCCCCGGCCGTGCAGGGCATAAGGCAGTACGAAGGAAGACACGCGCACTCCACAGGTGTGACGAACTTGCCGACGGCCAACGGGCCACGTCCGACCACAGTGGCCGTAACCTCCGGGCCCTGCAAGGGCGCCACGGGCTCGAAGCGACAGGCCGGAGCGGCGCCAGGAGACCGCGTGCCGACGCCGGGCCGGCAGCGACCACGGGCACCACCTGGTCACCGTTGCTGTGGGCCACCAGGGCGGCGCGTGACCGAGCGTCTGTGGTTCCGGCGTGGTTACGATCGAAAGGACAGGTGGGGGCCGTCAGCGTGAGGTGGACGTCGTGGCCAGACTGGTCTCCGTCAACGTGGGTCTCCCCAAGGATGTCTCCTGGCACGGGAGGACGGTGCACACGGGGATCTGGAAGAGCCCCGTCACCGGCCCCCGGATGGTGCGGAAGCTGAACATCGACGGTGACGGGCAGGGCGATCTCGCCGGGCACGGTGGTGAGATGCGCGCGGTGATGGTCTACCAGCTCGACTCCTACCGCTACTGGCAGCAGGAGCTCGGGCGTGACGACTTCGTGCTCGGCCAGTTCGGCGAGAACTTCACCGTGGAGGGGCTCGCGGACGACGAGGTGTGCATCGGGGACCGCTACCGGATCGGGGAGGCCGTCTTCGAGGTGTCCCAGCCCCGGGTGACCTGTTACCGGGTGGGGCTGCGGATGGATGAAGCCCGGATGCCTGCCCTCCTGGTGTCCCACCGGCGACCGGGCTTCTACTTCCGGGTTCTCACCGAGGGCGAGGTGGAGGCCGGGCAGGACATCGTCAAGATCGCCACGGGGACGGGCCGGATGACCGTCACCGAGGTCGACGGCCTGCTGTACCTGCCCGAGCACCCACGGGACCGGATCGAGCAGGCACTGCGCATCGACGCCCTCAGCCCGGGATGGCAGGGCTCTTTCCATGCCCTGCTGGAGCAGGCCGACCGCGGGCCGGGGGCCACCGTCGGCAATGCCGGCCTGCACGCCCAAGATGCCGGCGTCGGGCCGGCCTGGGCCGGATTCCGTCCCCTCGCCGTGGCACGGGTCGAGAGGGAAAGCCGCAGCGTCCTCTCCCTGTGGCTGGCCGACCCCGACGGCACGCCGGTGCCTGCCGCCGCACCCGGCCAGTACCTCACCGTGCGCCTGGGGGCCGGGGAGGACGGACCGGAGCTGGTGCGCAGCTACTCCCTGTCCGGTCAGCCGGGCGGGGACCAGTACCGCATCAGCGTCAAACAAGAGCCGCACGGCGCCGCCAGCACCCGGATCCATACCCGGGTCAGGGTCGGCCAGCGCCTGCAGGCCGCCGCGCCCCGTGGCACGTTCACCCTCGCCCCGGGGCCCGCCTCCGTGATCCTGGCCTCGGCCGGTGTGGGCGCCACACCCGTCATGGCCATGTTGCGGGCGCTCGCGGACTCCCGGACGACTCGCCAGGTGTGGTGGCTGCACGGGGCCCGCAACGGTGACGATCATGCCTTCGCGGAGGAAAGCAGACACCTGCTGCATCAGCTGCCGCACAGTCATTTCCGCATCTGCTACAGCCGCCCCCGGCCCGAGGACCGGCAGGGCTCCGACTACACCGACGCCGGGCACCTGTCCGCCGGGCTCCTCACCCGCATCGGCCTGCCCGCCGACGCCGACGCCTACCTCTGTGGCCCCACCGCCTTCATGAACGACCTCACCGACGCCCTGACCGGAATCGGCCTGGGCCCCGGGCAGGTCCACACGGAAGTCTTCGGAGCCGGCCCCGGGATCACCCCGGGCATCGCCCCCACCGCGGCCCGCCCGCCCCACCCGCCCGCGGGAGCCCCCGGAACCGGACCCGCGGTGTCCTTCGCACGCAGCGGCCTGACCATCCCCTGGAAACCGGAGTACCGCACGCTCCTGGAGATGGCCGAGGCCTGCGACGTGCCCGTGCGCTGGTCCTGCCGGACCGGTGTGTGCCACACCTGCGTAACCGGCCTCCTCGGAGGAAGCGTCAGCTACGACCCCGATCCCGTCGAGCCGCCCGCCGACAGCAACGCCCTGATCTGCTGCTCACGGCCCCGCCAAGACGTCGTACTCGACCTCTGACGCGCGCCGCTCCGCGGAAACCGGCCTACGGGTCCGCGTCGCGGTGGCAGCGACCCGGGCCGAATCCCCTCATCCGGCAGCGGTGCTGAGGGCTCGTGACGAGGAGGCCGCCGCGGAGAGGTCAGCTGCCGGACAGTTTCTCCTGCAGCCAGTCGAAGACGACCTCGCAGTGCTGCTGAGGGGCCATCGGGGAGCAGTGCAGCTGCGCGCCGGTGGCCGTGGTGAGTTTCACGTAGTCCTTGGGAGCCGTCAGTCTGTCGAACATCTGACGCGGCTGACCGGGATAGAACTGCTCGTAGTCGTAGTCGAGCACCAGCGTCGGCATCTTGATGCGGTCCACGACGTTCGTGATGTCCAGCGACTTGATGAGGGTGGCCGGGGTGTAGAAGTCGGTGAACATCTTGCCCTCGCGGGCCGCGAGCATCGCCGGCACCGAGAACGGCTCGATGCGCTTCTTCAGCGATGCGGCCGCGGACGGCGGCAGCTCGGGCACGACCTCCTTGTTCCAGATGTGGTTGGTCTTCTCCTTGTCCGGGGTGAGGACCTCCCGGATCTCCGGAGGAAAGCCGAGCCAGGGCGTGAGCACGCCGGGCATCGCCACCAGAGCGGCGATCCGGTTCTCGAAGGCCGCGGCCCGGGGAGCCAGATTCCCGGCCATGCTCAGGCCGGTCAGGGCGATCTTGCCGGTGTCCACGTCCGAGCGGGCGGACAGCCAGTTGACGAGCGGCGTGACGACGGTCTCCCAGCGTGGCGTGAAGACCACATGGTCGACGAAGAGCAGCCGGCCCTGGCCGGGCCCGTCGTACACGAGGGCGTTCCAGCCGCGCTGCAGGGCGGCCGGGACGCCATAGGTCCACATGTCGACGTTCTGCCCGTCGCTGCCGTTCGTGAGGATCACGGTGGGGCGCCGCTTGCCGGAGCCGTCCGGCCGGAAGAACCACACCGGCAACGGGGTCTTCCGGTACGGGATGTGCGCCGTCACCGGTGCCGGGTCACTCAGCTCGCAGAACGTGTCCCAGGCGCCGCGCCCGGCCTTGTACAGCTGCTCCTCGCTTCCGGGGGTGTCGGAGCCGAGGACGAAGAACAGTGCCTGGCCGTAGTACTGCGCGGCCCGCAGCGCACGGAAACGCGTGGTCTCCGTCCCGGGCTTGCCGCTCTTGGGCGGTTGCCTCAGCCGGTCGCCGAGTTCCTTGAAGGTCTCGGTGTACGTCTGCGCGGAGAGCCCGGCCTTGTTGATGGTGTTCACGGCGGTGAGTACCTCGCCCACCTCCCCGGCGCCGTAACCAGACGAGCCGAGGGCGAGGAGCCCGTTGAAGTTGAAGCCGGGGTCCTTGAAGAGCGTCATCACACCGGGAGTGGGACCGCTCGTCGGCGCGGAGGCCCACGCCGTGCGCGTGGGAGTGGGCGCCGCCGCGGGCGAGTCGTCCGACGCGGTGCACCCGGCGGCCAGCACGCCCCCCGCCCCACCGACGAGCCCGGCGAGGGTGGTGCGGCGGGTGGGGCCGGATGCGGGATCCCCCGAAACGTAGGTCATGCCGACTGAACGTACGAGCCGTGCCCCTGGGCCTCTCTCTCCGACACCCGCCGTTCCCCCGAACGGCACTTCACACCACCGCGCCTCCACCGTGCGGAGCCAGGGGTATGCATCGAGCGTGGGTGCCAGGCGTCGCGGGCCCGCGCTGTTGCGAAAGACACGGCTCAGGCGTCGAACCGCTGGGCGGCCGCGCGCAGACGCTTGCCCCGCCTGCCCACCATCGATTTGACCGGGATCAGCACCACCCACCACAACTTCGCGCCCGTCGGGGAGATGAAGGCGAGCGGCACGGCGGCGGCGAAGACCACCACCGTCGACGCAAGGTCGGCCACATCGTTGCGCGCGACGGGATCGGGCAGCGCCGCGCTTCCCAGCCAAGGGCGCTTCCACAGCACGATCGTCAGTGCGAGCTGTGTGGCCACCATGGCCGCGACGGCGCCTGAGTAGACGGCCACCGACTGCGGCTGGTCCCCGTACTCGGCCAGCAGGGTGGTGGGGAAGGGCATCAGGGCGACCAGCCCCAGGCTCAGCAGCCCGAGTCTGATGACCGTCCCGTCGACTCGCCGCACGTACTGGAAGATCTGGTAATGGCCCCGCCAGCACGCCGCGATGACCAGCAAGCTGAGGACGTACGCCCACACTTTGGGCATCACATCCCTCAGTGCCTGAGAGAAACCGGCGGGCCCCAGCCCGTCGGGCAGTTTGATGTCCAGCGCCAGCAGCGTCATCGCGATGGCGAACACTCCGTCGGACAGCGCAAGGAGTCGGCCTGCGTTCTCCTCGTCGTCGTCCCGTACTCGCTGGTGACCTTTCACCACGCCACCCTAGGATCACATGCCCAGGAATGTTCAGATTGATCCCTTGAACGTGTTGAGCCGCCCACTGGGCTTCGTGGCGCCGACGGCGTGGGGGCGCGGTGTCGCGGCGCTGTCGCCGGCCGTCGTCCGTCATCGATGCCGAGCTGACACGGTGTAAGGGGGGCAAGCGGCGGCGAGCGCCGCGTGCGCCGCCCTCATGGCGGAGGTGTCGGCTCGTCGGACGCGCCGTCAGTCGGCCCAGGAGCCGGGGCCATTCGGCAGCCCGGTGCCACCGCTCGGCACCCCCGGCCAGCAGGTGCGGGCGGTGCGGGAAGTAGGGCCCCCCGGCGTTCCCCTACCCCTGCTGTCGTAAAGTCTTCGTCAACTAGCCGCGCACCACATCACGTTCGCACGGTGTCCGAATATCGGGTATCGCTCCACGATGGAGCGGTGTAAACCTGGGAATCGAAAGTACGGATCCTCGGCGACCATTGAATCTGCTGGCGGAAATCGCAATACCCTTGGCTGGCAGGGGAGTTGGCGTTATGGCTCCGTGAACATCTCGTTATCGACAAACGTGTTGAATACATGAAGGATGTGCTCGATCCGTACCGACCCCCACTTCAGCTGCATATGGCTGATTCGGTGCGAATGAGGGAGAGACATCACCATGGGCCGCTACTTGCTGCGCAGGCTTGCCAACTATCTGGTCCTGGTCGTCGTCGCCGCGTCCCTCACCTACTTTCTGGCCGGGCTCAGCCTCAACCCCCGCGCCAAGTTCGAGGGTCGCAATCCGCCGCTGCCCGCGTCGTCCATCACCAAGACGCTCGACGACTACAACATGAACCCGGACACCCCGATCCTGTCCCGGTTCGGACACTGGGCGGAGGGCGTCGTCCATGGTGACCTGGGCAAAACCATCGAAGGTGACGACGTCAACGACGACTTCGGCCGCCGGGTAGGTGTCTCCACCCGGCTGCTGCTCATCGCGACCCTCGTCGGCTCCGTCGGCGGTGTCGCACTCGGCGCCTTCGGCGCCATTCGCCAGTACCGCCTCTTCGACCGGTTCACCACCCTCGCCTCGTTCTTCGTGCTGGCCATGCCGGTGTTCGTGATCGGCGTCGCGCTGAAGATCGGCGCCACCGCGCTCAACGACGGCTCACAGACCATCAAGGTGCTCGGCGAGTACGACCCGCAGTACGCGGGGCAGTGGAACTTCGACGCCCTGGTCAACCGCGCCCAGCACATGCTGCTCCCGGCACTGACCCTGATCATCCTTCAGGTCGCGCTCTACAGCCGCTACCAGCGCTCCACCATGCTCGACGTCCTCGGCAGCGACTTCCTGCGCACCGCCCGCGCCAAGGGACTGCGCCGACGAAAGGCCCTGGTCAAGCACGGACTGCGGACCGCGATCCTGCCCGTCGTGCCGCTGCTGGTCTACAACATCGTGCTGCTCTTCACCGGCGCGACCTTCACCGAGAAGACCTTCGGCTGGCACGGCATGGGCGAACTGCTCGTCGACTCGATCAACAAACAGGACGTCAACTCCGTCGCCACCGTCGGGCTGTTCACGGCCGTACTGGTGCTGATCGCCGGAGTGCTGTCCGACCTGCTGTACGCGGCGCTCGATCCGCGCGTACGGGTCCGCTGACCCGCCCCCGCCGACCGGCCCGCACCCCCACCGCCCCTCAGGAGAGCGCGCGATGAGCGTCCAGCTGCCCCCCGCCACCGAACCGGTTCCCGGCCCCGTCCCGACCGGTGCAACCGAAGGCCGTCCCGCCAAGGCCCGTACCTCACGGCTGCGGCTGACCGTCCGGCGCTTCGCCCGGAACCGACTGGCACTGTTCGGACTGTTCCTGCTGGTGCTGCTGTTTCTCGGCGCCTACGGCGGCCCGTTCCTCACCAAGTGGGACTACCAGCAACACGACTTCATGAACTTCCTGTCCAGCCCCTCCGGGGACCACTGGTGGGGCACCACACAGGGCGGCGTCGACCTCTTCTCGCTCACCATGCGCGGGCTGCAGAAGTCGCTGATCATCGGCATTCTGGTCGGTGTCATCTCCACCTTCCTGGCCGCCACCGTCGGTGCCTTCGCCGCGTACTTCGGCGGCTGGACCGACCGGGTGCTGATGTGGATCGTCGACCTGCTGCTGGTGATGCCCTCGTTCCTGATCATCGCCGTCCTGTCGCCCGCGTTCCGCGGCGCCACCTGGCTGATCTTCGTGGTCCTGCTCGGCGCCTTCAGCTGGATGGTCACCGGTCGCGTCGTACGCTCCATGACCTTCACGCTCAAGGACCGCGAGTTCGTCAAGGCCGCCAAGTACATGGGCGTCCCCGCGCCGGTCATCATCTTCCGGCACATCCTGCCCAGCATGGCCTCGATGCTGATCATCGACACCGTCATCCAGGTCGGTGCGGCGGTCATCGGCGAAAGCAGCCTGTCGTACTTCGGGTTCGGCGTGCAGGCGCCCGATGTCTCCCTCGGCACGGTCATCGCCGACAACACCGCCAACGCCTCCACCTACCCGTGGCTGTTCTTCTTCCCGGCCGGCTGCCTGGTGCTGATCGGCGTCTCCATCTCCTTCGTCGGCGATGGGCTGCGTGATGCTCTCGACCCCAACGCATCGGGCGCGAAGGCGCGTTCGCACCGCAAGAGGAGGCAGCCGAAGCAGCGACCGGCCACGGCCGCGGTTCCGGCACAGGCGACGGCCGCCGGCACCCGGCCCGCCGAGCCCGAGACGCCCGCCGGCAGCCAGGGCGCCGCCTCGTGAACCGCGCCGTCCGCCACCCCCAGCTCCAGCACCCCGCGCACCGCGCGCCCCAGGAAGGACCCCGACGGTGACCGAGACCAGGCCGTCCCAGCCCACCGAGGCTCTCGACGCGGCGCAGCCCGTCCTCGACGTCAGCGATCTGACGGTCTCCTTCCCGAGCGAAGCGGGCGAGGTACAGGCCGTACGCGGCGTCTCCTACGCAGTGCGTCCCGGCGAGGTGCTCGGCATCGTCGGCGAGTCCGGCTCCGGCAAGTCCGTCTCCGCCATGGCCGTACTCGGGCTGCTTCCCGAGAGCGCCGAGGTCGCCGGGTCCGTCAAGCTCGCCGGGCGCGAACTGCTCGGCCTCGGTGACGCCGCTCTGTCGAAGATCCGCGGCAAGGACATCGGCATGGTCTTCCAGGACCCGCTGTCCGCGCTGACCCCCGTCTACTCCGTCGGCGACCAGATCATCGAGGCCATCCAGGTCCACCAGTCGCTGGACAAGACGGTCGCCCGCAAACGGGCCGTCGAACTCCTCGACGTGGTCGGCATCCCCGACTCCAGGCGCCGGGTGGACGCATTCCCCCACGAGTTCTCCGGCGGTATGCGCCAGCGCGCGATGATCGCCATGGCCATCGCCAACGACCCCAAGGTCATCATCGCCGACGAGCCCACCACCGCCCTCGATGTGACCATCCAGGCCCAGGTCCTGGAGGTGCTCAAGACCGCACAGGAGGTCACCGGCGCCGCCATCGTCATGATCACCCATGACCTCGGTGTCATCGCCGGCTTCGCCGACCGGGTGCAGGTCATGTACGCGGGCAAGCCGGTCGAGGCGGGCCCGGTGGACGAGGTCTACTACCGGCCGCGGATGCCGTACACCATCGGCCTGCTCGGCTCGATCCCGCGGCTGGACGAGGCACGGGCCGAGAGCACCGCGCGCCGCGCCCTCACCCCCATCGACGGCAACCCGCCCAAGATGGTCGACCTGGCGCCCGGCTGCCCCTTCGCCCCGCGCTGCCCCATCGCGATCGACCGGTGCCACACAGCGGAACCGGAGCTGACGGTCGCCGAGGGCTCCCGGCACCGCACCGCCTGCCACCGCGCGCACGAGATCGGTGCCAGTCTCGACCGCGACGCCGTCTATCCGGTGCCGGTCCTGCCGGAAGCCGGCGCGATCGAGCGGCTGCCGCGCGAGGAGCGCCCCACCGTTCTCGAACTCGACGGACTCGTCAAGCACTTCCCCCTCACCAAGGGCGCCATCGTCAAGCGCACGGTCGGCACCGTACGGGCCGTGGACGGCATCAGCCTGGACATCCGTGAGGGCGAGACGCTGGGCCTGGTCGGCGAGTCCGGCTGCGGCAAAACCACCACCCTGCTGGAGATCCTCGACCTGCCCAGCGGCCAGGCCGGCACCGTCACCGTCTTCGGCAAGGACATCCGCGGTCTCAGCCGAGCGGACCGCAAGGGGCTCCGCCGCGACATGCAGATCGTCTTCCAGGACCCGATGGCAGCGCTCGACGCCCGGATGCCGGTCGGTGACATCCTCGCCGAACCGCTCAAGACACACGGCTGGGACAAGGCACGCATCGCCGCCCGCGTCCCCGAACTCCTCGACATGGTCGGCCTGGAGGCCGAGCACGTCGACCGCTATCCGCAGGAGTTCTCCGGCGGCCAGCGCCAGCGCATCTCCATCGCCCGCGCCCTCGCGCTGGAACCCAAACTGGTCATCCTCGACGAGCCGGTCTCCGCCCTCGACGTGTCCATCCAGGCGGGAGTCCTCAACCTCCTCGACGAGCTGAAGACCCGCCTCGGGCTCAGCTACCTCTTCGTCGCCCACGACCTGTCCGTCGTACGGCATATCGCCGACCGCATCGCGGTCATGTACCTCGGCCGGATCGTGGAACTCGGCGCGGCCGACGATGTCTTCGCCGCCCCCTCCCATCCGTACACCCAGGCGCTGCTGTCCGCGGTCCCGCTGCCCGACCCGCGCAAGGAGCGGGAACGCACCCGGATCCTGCTCAGCGGCGATCTGCCCAGCCCCGCGGACGTGCCGTCCGGCTGCCGGTTCGCGGGCCGCTGCCCGAAGTACGCCGGGCTCGGTGACACCGAGCAGGCGCGCTGCCGGGACGAGGACCCCGCCACGGTCGTCCTCGGCACGGACCACAAGGCGGCCTGCCACTACGCGACGCCGCTCGACGTCGTCCGGCCCCCAGCGCACTGACCGACCGCCCCGCTCCGCACATCCGTAGCCGGCACATTCTCGACAGCTCAGGAAGAGGCACCCGTGAAGGTCTCCCGATATCCACTCGCCCTCGTCGCGACCCTCGCCGTGTCATCGCTGGCACTGACCGCCTGCGGCGGCTCGGACAGTGACGACGACGCGCAGCAGAAGGCTCCGCAGGGGACGACCGCCGTCAACATCAAGGCGACGGACCCTGCGAAGCTCAAGCAGGGCGGGACGATGAACTGGGCCATCACCACGTTTGCCACCCAGTGGAACATCGCGGAGGTCGACGGTCTGCAGACCGGCCCCACCGAGGTGATGAAGTCCCTCATGCCGAGCCTGTGGCACTCGGACGCGCACGGTGTGCAGCACCCCAACCAGGCGTTCCTGCTGGACGCCTCGTCCGCGACCGTCAAGGGCAAGCAGGTCGTCACCTGGCATCTGAACCCCAAGGCCAAGTGGTCCGACGGCACGCCGATCACCTGGAAGGACATCGCGGCCAACACGAAGGCCCTCGACGGTCACGACAAGGCGTACAAGGTGGGTTCCACCGTCGGCTTCGACCAGGTGGCGGACGTCAAGAAGGGCAAGGACGACTACGAGGCCGTCATGACCTTCGCCAAGCCGTTCGCGGACTGGAAGGGCATGTTCAACGCGTCGGCCAACCAGCCGCTGTACCCGGCGAAGTACGTCTCCGACCCGAAGGCCTTCAACACCGCCTACGTCAACAAGATCCCGGTCACCGGCAACGCCTTCAAACTGGGC
This sequence comes from Streptomyces sp. NPDC048434, assembly GCF_043200375.1. Classification (NCBI taxonomy): domain Bacteria; kingdom Bacillati; phylum Actinomycetota; class Actinomycetes; order Kitasatosporales; family Streptomycetaceae; genus Streptomyces; species Streptomyces sp. NPDC048434. Next base: position 261,001 of record NZ_JBICXQ010000005.1, read on the forward strand.
AGCATCGACAAGTCCGCCAAGACGGTCACCGTGGTGGCCGACCCGAAGTGGTGGGGTGACAAGCCCAAGCTGGACAAGATCGTCTTCCATGCGATGGACAACACCTCGATGCCCGGCGCCTTCGCCAACGGCGAGGTCGACTACTTCGACGTGGGCGGCGACGCCTCCGCCTACAAGCAGGCCTCCAAGGTGTCGGCCGGTGAGATCCGTGAAGCCGGCGGCCCCAACTACCGCCAGCTCACCTTCAACGGCGGGAGCGGCAAGCTGAAGGACCCGAAGGTCCGCCAGGCGCTCTTCATGGCCACCGACCGCGCGACGATCGCCAAGTCGGACCTCAAGGGCCTGGGCTGGAAGCCCTCCACCATGGACAACCACCTCCTGATCGCCAACCAGAAGGGCTATCAGGACAACGCGGGCAAGCTCGGCAAGTACGACCCACAGGCGGCCGGAAAGCTGCTCGACGAGGCCGGCTGGAAGCTCAGCGGCAAGACCCGCAAGAAGGGCGGAAAGGAACTGTCGCTGCGGTTCATCATCCCGGCGAGCTTGCCGGCGGCCACCAACGAAGGGTCGATGCTGACCCAGATGTACCAGCAGGTCGGCGTCAAGCTGCAGGTCCAGACGGTGCCGTCCAACGACTTCTTCGACAAGTACATCACCCCGGGCGACTTCGACATCACGCCCTACACCCTGCTCGGCACGCCGTTCCCCGCGAGCGGCTCCACCAACGTCTACAGCGCCAAGGGCGGCAACAACGACGCGAACGTCGGCAACAAGAAGCTGGACGACCTCCTCAACTCCGCCAGCTCCAACGCCGCCGACCCGGCCGGTGCGCTCAAGCAGACCAACCAGGCCGACGCCGAGGCGTGGCAGCTCGCCGGAGTCCTGCCGATCTACCAGCGCCCCGACATCGCGGCGATCAAGAAGAACCTCGCCAACATGGGTGCCCTCGGCATGACCGATGTGGTCTACGAGCGCATCGGCTTCACCAAGTAGCCCCCTGAGCAGCAGGCGCACTGACGCCGGTGGCCGTATCCGGACCGTTCGGATGCGGCCACCGGCGTTCGCGCGTGGCGGAGTGGAGGGGTCGCCTCCGCCGCCGTCCGGTCAGCGGAGCCTGCCCGCCAGGTCCCTCACGACCAGCGGACGGGAAGGCTCCGCGGACCGCGGAACAATGCGCCCAACCGCCAGGACAGATCGGTCGGGTGGGCGTCCAGTTCCAGCTTTGGGCAGCGCTCCAGGAGCGTACGCACCGCGATCCGTGTCTCCAGCCGGGCGAGCGGGGCACCCAGGCAGAAGTGGATGCCGTGGCCGAAGGCCACATGGCCCCTGGCGTCGCGGGTGATGTCGAAGCGGCCGGGATCGTCGAATCGGACGGGGTCGCGTCCCGAGTCGCCGATCACGGGGAGCACCACTTCGCCGCCGCCGGGGATCATCGTGCCCGCGATCTCGGTCGGCTCGACGGTGAAACGGAACGTGGACGTCTCCAGCGGCCCGTCGTAACGCAGCATCTCCTCGACCGCGCCGTCGATCAGCGACAGATCGGCGCGCAGCGCGGCGAGTTGAGCGGGATGGGTGAGCAGCGCCAGGACACCGTTCGAGATGAGGTTGGCGGTGGTCTCGTAGCCGGCGATCAGCAACAGCTGCGCCATGCCCAGGAGTTCATCCTGGCTGAGCCGGTCGCCGTCCTCGTCGCTCACCGCGATCAGATCGGTGAGCAGATCGTCGCCGGGGCGGGCGCGCTTCGTCTTCACCAGGTCGTCGAGGTAGCCGGCCATGGCCGTCAGGGCTTCCTTGGTCTCCGGCGTCGCGGCACCGACCATCAGGATGTCGGTCCAGGTACGGAAGATGTCCCGCTCCAGGAAGGGCACGCCCAGGAGCTCACAGATGACGGTGATCGGGAGCGGGAAGGACAGTACCTCGACGAGGTCGCCGCGGCCTTCGGGTGCGGCGAGCATCGCCGCCAGGAGCTCGTCGGTCATCTCTTGGATGCGTGGCGCGAGGGACGCCACCCGACGAGCGGTGAAGGCCCGTGCGACCAGTCCGCGGATGCGGGTGTGCTGTGGGGCGTTGGAACGGAGCATCGACGCGCCGATGGACACCGACTGCAGGCGCTGCGCGGACGAGGCGTGCCGCCACTCCTTCGACAGACGGGGATCGCTGAGGGTCGCGCGCACCTCTTCATAGCCGACGACCAGCCAGACGACCGTGCCCTCCGGAAGCCGTACGCGATGCACCGGGCCTCGCTCGCGCAGCCGCGCATACACCTCGTACGGATCGCGGACGAAATCCTCCCCCATCGCCGCCAGATCAAGGGTCCCCACCGGTTCCGTTGCCATCTGGCCTCCTTTCCCCGTGACCTTTGCCGCGGTATGGCTGGGTACGGGGGAACTATCCGTGGCGGCGGCCCCGCAAACCGTCCGCCCGCGCTCAACTGCACACGGCTGAGGGGCCGTTCGGCGATGGTGTGGCCGGCCACAGGCACGCGGCAGGGCGTCGGACGCGGGCGCAGACGGCGAAGCCCTCGAAGACGGGCCGTCGTCGGTCCGAACCGGCATCCGGTCCCGGACGGCCGGATGCCGGCCCGTGACGTCCTCGCTCTGCCTCCCCGGAGCCAAGGCCCCGGCGTCCGTACGTCCGACGGCACGTTCCTTGAGGTGTCGGCGAGGCCGGCGGCGGCGCGCTCAGAGGGGGCGTCCGGCCGCGGCGCGCACCGCCGCCGGACGCCCCCGCGACGGTCGGGCTGCCGGGCGAGCGGACAGCCCTGGCCACGGTGTGCGCTCCGTACGGAACGTGGCGGCCCGCCGTGCAAGGGGCGACGGCGGACGGGAGGGGTGCATGATGGAAGTAATCGAATAGACGCACGTGAAGAGGCGTAATTCGTGAGCGAAGGATTCCTGGAGACCGGTCACGAGAGCGATGAGGCCGGCCCTGACACACGGCCCGACCGCGAGGGGCAGGCCGAGGCCTTCGACGCGATCGGCGATCGCTATGACGAGGCGTTCCCGTACAAGCAAGGGCAGCTCGCCGCCGCCGAGTGGCTGATCAGGACGCTGTCCGCGGGCTCCCGCGTGCTCGACCTGGGCTGCGGAACCGGCCTGCCGACCGCCCGGCAGCTGGTGGACGCGGGGTTCGAGGTCGTCGGCGTCGACCTGTCCCGCGGGATGGTGGATCTCGCCCGGGAGTATGTGCCCGGTGCAACGTTCCACCGGCTGGACATCGCCGACCTGGGGCCCGACGGCTCGCACGACCTGGGTCGCTTCGATGCGATCGCGGCCTTCTTCTCCCTGCTGATGCTGCCGCGTACCGAGATCCCCGGTGCGCTATGGACGATCCACGAGCTGCTGGTCCCCGATGGCCTGTTCACCCTCTCGATGGTGGAGGCCGACGTGGACTACTTCACGATCCCCTTCCTCGGCGACACCATCCGGGTGTCCGGCTATCTGCGCGACGACCTGCGCAAGGTCATCGAGGAGGCGGACTTCGAGATCGTCGAGGAGACCTCGTACACCTACGCCCCCGCGATCTCGGACGTGCCGCCCGAGGAACAGCTGTTTCTCAACTGCGCGCGACGCGACTGAGGCCGCCCCGCACGGTCCCTGGCACCCACCGGACGGACGAGACGAGTGATGGAGCCCCGCACCCCAGGCCAAGGCCCCGGCAGGCTCCCCACCGGGTCCGGGGGCCGTCCTGCTCCCCACGACCTGACAGTGAGTGCCGCACCCGTGGACCCGGGCGCCACCACGCGGTCCCGACCGCCGTCACCGGGAAGCGGTCGTTCCGACGGCGTGCCCGCGGAGGGCCTGATCCTTCCGGGCCGCGGCGCCACCGGCCCCGACTCCGACGAGCGCCCCGCTGACGAGGCGGAGCGTGCCCCCGAGACACCGAGCGACCGGCTTCGGTACCTCGAAGCCGCGACCCGGCGGATCGCCCGGGGACTGGACCTGGACGAAACCCTGCGGGAACTGCGCCGGGCGGTGATCCCCACATTCGCCGACGCGATCCTCGTCCATCTGCGTGATCCACTGCCGACCGGGGAGAGACCACCGCCCGACCCTCTCGTCCTGCGACTGCACAGCATCGCTCAGGGGCCGGAGGATTCGGTCACCGCCGTGCCTCCAGGCGCCGCCGCCTTCGTGCATCTGCCGGTCACCGGCCGGTTCGCCGAGCTGCTGCTGGCCGGGCGTCCCGTGTTCGGCGACGCCCCGGAGATCGCGCCCGCGATGACCGAGCTGCTGGAGCCGGTGGCGAGCATGCCGGCGACACCCTCACCGGGCCGACGGCTGATCATCGCCCCGCTGTACGGCCGTCACCACGTCATGGGAACCGTCGCCCTGCTGCGTGGCGCCGACCGGCTAGCCTTCACGGCGGACGACCTCCTCGTCGCCTCCCAGCTCGCCACCCACACCGCCTTCGGCGTCGACAAAGCGATGCTCTACGGGCACGAAGCCTCGCTCGCCGACGCCCTGCAGCTCACGATGCTGCCCTCGTCGCTCCCCGAGCCCACCGGCGTCCGGCTGGCGAGCCGGTACCTGCCGGCCGCCGAGACCTCCCAGGTCGGCGGCGACTGGTACGACGCGATCCCGCTGCCCGGCAACCGCGTCGCGCTGGTCGTCGGCGACGTCATGGGCCACTCCATGACCTCTGCCGCGATCATGGGCCAGCTGCGCACCACCGTGCAGACCCTCGCCGGGCTCGACCTGCCGCCGGAAGAGGTCCTGCACCACCTCGACGAGCAGGCCCAGCGCCTCGGCAGCGAGCACATGGCGACCTGCCTCTACGCCATCTACGACCCCATCTCGCAGCGGCTGCTGATGGCCGACGCGGGCCATCTGCCCCCGGTACTGCTGCACCCGAACGGGGCGGGGGAAGTGCTTCAGGTCCCGCCCGGCGCGCCGATCGGGGTGGGCGGCGTCCCCTTCGAATCCGTGGAAATGCCCGCGCCCAGGGGAGCGACCCTGCTCCTGTACACCGACGGCCTCGTCGAGTCCCGTACCAGGGATGTCTGGACAGGAGTGGAGCTGCTGTGCGCCCGCCTGCAAGCCGCGGCCGCCGTAGTCACCTCCCCACCGCCGGAAATGCTCTGCGACGCGGTGCTGACCATCCTGGACCAGGACGCCCGGGACGACGACGTCGCCCTGCTCGCCGCCCGGTTCGACGGTTTTCCGTCGCTCAATGTCGCGTACTGGTTCCTCAATCCCCAGCCGCAAACGGCCGGCCGGGCCCGGAAACTCACCCGCAGAGCGCTGCACCGCTGGGGCCTGGACCCGATGCTCGAAACGACCGAGCTCCTGGTCAGTGAGGTGGTGACGAACGCGGTGCGCTACGCCTCCCGGCCGATCGCCCTGCGGCTGCTCCGCACCGATGTGCTCCGCTGCGAGGTGGGTGACGATTCACCGCAGGTGCCCCGGATGCGGCGTGCTCAGGCGGGTGACGAGGGCGGACGCGGCCTGTTCCTGGTCGACCGGCTCGCCCAGCGCTGGGGAGCGACACGGCTGAGCACGGGCAAGGTCGTCTGGTTCGAGCAGCCGATCCCCGAGGAGTACCGCCGGCAGGAACGGGACGCGCCGTAGCTCCCGTCCGCGAGTCACGAACGCGAGAGGCGCCTGCACCGGGGCAGCGGCCCTGAGAAGGGGGAGCGGGCGGGCGCCCGGCGGGAAACGGGAGCCCGCCCGGAGCGCGTTGCGCGGTGATGATGTGTCAGATGATCGGCCGGCTGTTCCACCGGCGCATTCCGCCCGATGCGTCGCGCGCCCGGCCGGTGGGAGGAATCTGCCGTCTAAACCTCCGCCCCGCCTGTCGCGTTTTCCCTCACGGCTCGTTGTCGCTCACGTGATTCCCTGTAGCAGCCCCGTCTCGGCCACCAAGAGTATGAACAGACCGAAGAGCGTCAGCTGGGCCGGACGCATCGCCCTGATCGAGCCCGCCCCCAAACCGGCCTACTACGCCCGCTATCTGGCGCCCCATTGGAAGGGCATGGCGCGCCTTGACAGCGACAACGGGATCGGCGCCCTTCCGGCCGCCCTCCTCCTGCTGCTCGCCGCGGCGCTGCTGTTCGGAGCCGGCGGAGCCGCGGCAGCCCTGGCGGTTCGAGCGGCCTGCGGCCGGCCCCCTCTGGTGGGGCTCTGGCTGGCCTTCGACGCCGCCACCGCTCTTATCCTGGCCGCCTCCTACTGGCTGGTGAACCGCTACGGCCTGCGGTTCTACGACACCGAGCCCGCCGACAACGAGATCTGGCGGCTGGTGACCGTGGCCAACACCGCCTGGCGCGCCCTTCCCCGCACCCATCGCCGCATCCAGCAGCCCCGGCTGCGCGCCGCCAACACCGCGGCCCGCCTCCTGCTCACCGACCACACCGATACCCGCACCCGTCAGGTCCTGGCAGCACATACCGAACTCCTGCGACATCTTTCGATCACCGTTCTGCCGGACACCCAGCCGCACGGTCAGGCAGACGAAGCCCTCAGCGCCGTTCTCGCCCACCACGATGCGGACGAATGCCAGATTCAGCTGGACGCCACCACCCCCGCGCCGCCCACCTCCCTCCCGTCACTCGCCGCCGCATCGGCGTAACGGCCACGCCTCACCGCTACGCCGCCCAGCGGCTCTTCTGCTTGCGGCACCGAGCGGTCACCGCCGCCGAAGTCAGACCGGTCGGCGCAGGACCCGGTGCGCTGTCGGGTTGCCCCGGGCCTGGCTCCGCTGTGCAGCCGGGCTGCTTCGTTCACCGCAGGCCTCGGCCATCCCGGGGGAGTGCGTGACGACTGCGCTGCAGGAAGTCGCGCTCGGCCGCGTTCTCGGTGCGGGCGAGCGCCTTCTCGTACGCCAGGGCAGCCTCCGCGTGGCGGTCGAGGCGGCGGAGCAGGTCGGCACGGATGGCGTGGAACACGTGGTACCGGTCGAGGTCGAGGCCGTCGACGAGGGCGAGTGCCTCCTCCGGCCCCTCGACCTCGGCCACCGCGACCGCGCGGTTGAGGGCCACGACGGGGCTCGGGTCGAGGGAGAGCAACTGGTCGTACAGCTGAAGGATCTGCCGCCAGTCGGTGGCCGCCGCGGTCGGAGCGTCGCCGTGGACGGCATTGATCGCCGCCTGGATCTGGTACGGGCCCGGCTGATTGCGGCGCAGGCACCGCCGGACGAGGGCGTGGCCTTCGGCGATGAGACCGCGGTCCCAGCGACTGCGGTCCTGGTCGGCCAGCAGCACGAGGTTGCCGTCCGGCCCGGTGCGGGCGGCGCGGCGCGATGCGGTCAGCAGCATGAGGGCGAGCAGCCCGACGACCTCGGGCTCGTCGGGCATGAGCTCGGCGAGCAGCCGTCCGAGGCGGATCGCCTCCCGGCAGAGGTCGTCGCGGACCAGCGCCTCACCCGAGCTGGCCGTGTAGCCCTCGTTGAAGATGAGGTAGACGACGGCCAGCACGGCCCGGAGACGGTCGGGGAGGTCGGCGTCGGTAGGGATCCGATACGGGATCTGCGCGTCGCGGATCTTGCCCTTGGCCCGGACGATCCGCTGCGCCATGGTCGGCTCGGCGACCAGGAAGGCATGGGCGATCTCCGCGGTGGTGAGCCCGCCGAGGAGCCGGAGTGTCAGGGCGACCTGGGCCGCGGGGGCGAGCGCGGGGTGGCAGCAGGTGAAGATCAGGCGAAGCCGGTCGTCGCGCACGGGTCCCTCCTCGGCCGGTGCGTCCCCGGCGCGCAGCAGTGCGGCCTGGGCCTGCCGGTCCTCACGGGACGCCTCCCGGCGGAGGCGGTCGACCGCCCGGTTGCGGGCGGTGGTGATGATCCATCCCGCCGGGCTCGGGGGCAGCCCGGCCGACGGCCACCGCTCAGCCGCCGTGGTGAACGCGTCCTGGACCGCTTCCTCGGCGACGTCGATGTCGCCGAAGACGCGGACCAGGACGGCGACCGCACGGCCGTACTCCTCGCGGAACACACCGGAGATGTCGGATGCGGTCGCCTTCGGCATGCGGGACGTCACCCACAGGACCCGTGCTGAAACGGCCTGACCTCGATGGGAAGCGTGGTGGCGCGGGCGAGCTTGCGGCCCCATGCGAGCGCGGCGTCGAGGTCGGGCGCCTGGATGACGGTAAAGCCACCGAGGTGCTCCTTGCCCTCGATGTACGGCCCGTCGGTCGTGAGCATCTCGTTGTCCTTGAGCCGCACCACGGTGGACGTGCTCGGCGCATGCAGGCCCCCGGCGAACACCCAGACGCCGGCCGCTCTGAGCTCGGCATTCAGGGCCTCGACGTCCCGCATGATCGGCTCCAGGAATTCCGGCGGCGGCGGGGTCCCGTCCCCGTCGGGCTGGTAGATGCTGAGCAGGTAGTGCGTCATGGTGTGCCTCCTTGGCCGGGCGTTCCGCCGGCGCCTCGCCGGCGTCTCACCCTCTATACGAATGACCTCGCCCCGGATCGACACCGGGCCACGACCGGCCGGCAAGTTTTTTGCGACCGCTCCGACAGCGGGGGAGGAGGCGACCTCCCCTCCCAGCTTGAGGCCTCGGCCGGAACACCGGAGCGGATGGCCTGACCAGGGCCGACACATCCCTCGGCCCGTACGTCACACATTCGTCGGCGTCGTAGGAGGTGTGCAGGCGGAGCACCCGTGTCCGCGGTATCAGCCGCCCGCAGCCCTTCCCTTGCCGCGTGCCTTTGGGGGAATGCGGGCCCGTACACGTTCGAAGGCCCCTTCGAGGTGATACCACGTTGGGGTATGCGCGAAGGCCGGGAGCCCGTCCCTCGCGCGGCAGGCGTCCCTCTTCCGGCCCTCGGGCACGGGAGGGGTGGGAGGTGGTGGCGGCCAAGTGCGGAACCGATCCGGCAGCGAGCGTGGCCGTTCCCTCGCCGCCCATGGGGTCGAGGCGCGGCGGCGCAGGAACGGCATGCAGCGTCCGGCTCGCGGGGCGCGAGCCGTAGGCCTGCGCCGGCCGGTGGGGGGCACGCCGGATCGCCGACCGTGGGAGGCCGCCGAGGTCTCTCCGTCGCTGCGGGTGGCGGCGGCGTACGGATGGCGTCTGATCATTGTGGGTGCGGCCGTCTACGCGATCTTTGCCGCGCTGGGGCGGTTCCAGCTGGTGACGCTGGCGGTGTTCCTGGCCTTGGTGCTGACGGCCCTTCTGGGGCCGTTGGTCGGTCTGCTGAACCGCTGGATGCCGCGGTCTGTGGCGGTCGCGGCCGGTCTGCTGATCGGCATCGTGCTGCTCTTCGGTGTCCTGAGCCTGATCGGGGCGAATGTCGCCGGTGAGTGGGAAGGGCTGCGCCGGGAGTTCGTCGGTGGTGTGGCCAGGATCGAGCGGTGGCTCCAGGGCCCACCGTTCCGTCTGCGTGCGGGGACGCTCTCGGATCTGCAGGCACGGGTGTCGCGGTTCGTGTCGAGCCATCGTGCGAGTCTGATCAACACCGCGCTGAGCGGCGTGGGCCAGCTGTTGGAAGTGCTGACGGTGGGGGTGCTGGCACTGTTCTGTTCGGTTTTCTTTCTGCATTCGGGCGACCGGATGTGGAATTGGTTCGGCGGTCAGCTGCCGGGGCGCGGGCGCCATCCCCTACGTCTCGCGGGGCGTGCCGCATGGGTGACCTTCACCGGCTACACCCGCGGGATCGTGGTGGTTGCCGCGATCAACGCGGTTCTGGTGGGAGTAGGGCTCTTCGTCCTGGGGGTACCCCTCGCCGTTCCCCTGGCCGTGCTGGAGTTCTTCGCCGCATTCATCCCGCTGGTGGGTTCGCCCGTGGCGCTGGCCGTGGCCGCCGTGGTGGCACTGGCCGCCAAGGGGCCGCTGGTGGCCGCGGTCGTCGTGCTGCTGATCGTGGTCATCGGCCAGATCGAAGGCCATGTGCTGCACCCCCTCGTGATGAGCCGGGCCGTCCGTCTGCATCCGGTGGTGGTGGCGCTCGCGGTCATCTGCGGCAGCGTCACGGCGGGCGTGCCCGGCGCGGTCGTCGCCGTACCACTGGTCTCCGTGGCCTGGTCCGTGTACGGCGTACTGCGCGCAAACCCGACCCCGGCCCCGCCCTCAACCTCCCCGGGGCGCTGAACGAGTCGCCTCTCGACTCTCGACGACAACGGTCCTGCCGCCCCGTCACGACGACCCGCAGCACGACAGCCCAGGCACGACATCCCAGGCACGACACCCCACGAGCGGCTCGCTGGGCCGGCAAGGGGGCGCCGGGCACGGACGGGCGCCCCGCCACGGCGGTCAAGCAGCAACTGCTACGAACCGTCCCGGCTTTGAAGTCCTGGTGCACTGTGTGAAGATCGCACGTTGCGGCGGTGGGGGAAATCAGTGCGGTCAAAGGACGGGTAGTGGGTAAGTCGGTCTGGTCGGGTGCAACGGAGAAGTCCGTTGCTGCACATGAGGGGTGGGGGTTGCGGCCGCACGGACTGGTGGATCTGCGGGGCCCGGGGGATGTTCCGGCTGTGTTGTCGTATCCCGCCGGAGCGGTGGTGGTGGTCTCCGGATTGCCGGGGAGCGGTAAGAGCACCTTGCTGCGACGTTGGTCCACGGCGGCCTCCGTTGTTGACCCGCGCATCGTTCATGTCGCCTGTGAGGCGGCGATGCCGGCCCGGGTGCCGTACGCGGTGTACCGGCCTTGGGCGCGGTGGAAGTACTTCCGGTGGTTGCGTACGGCGGTACGCGACGGGGAGCCGTTGCTGGTCCACGATTGCGGTGGCCGGCCGTGGATGCGCCGGTGGCTGGCCAGAAGCGCCGGACGTCAGGGACGCGAACTGCACCTGGTACTGCTGGACGTAGGGGTGGCCGAGGCGTTGTCGGGCCAGAAAGCGCGGGGCAGGTGGGCCCCGCGGCGCGCCTTCGTCCGACATCGCAGAGGCCTCGACCGGTTGCTCGGTGCGTTGTCCGGACCCGGCGCGGCACAGTCGGGCGGCCCACGGGCTGCCGCCGACGACACTGACGCCGCTTCAACGCATACCGTCAGGCTCCCGAAGCAGTCCGTACAACCGGCGACCCCGGCCGCTGATCCGGTGCGGGAAGCGATATCAGTGGTCTTGCTGGACCGCAGTTCACGAGAGCACGTGGCGGCGGTGGAGTTCGTTCCCGCGCCGGCCCGGTCGCGTCCGCCCCTGACGGATGGCGGAACATCAGCCAAGCCCGCTTGAACCCGCCCCCTTCCCTCGCGAGTCTTGAGCACAGCAAGGTCGCTCTTCTGCGCCTGGACGCTTGGCCCCTCCGCATCCGGACGAGAAGGCCGCGACAGGAGATGGCCTGGCCGCGACGTGTCCGGGCCTGGTCCGTCGGATGACGTGGTCACTGGACGGACCAGGGGGACTGGGGGACCGGGAGGCCTTGCGCCGGGCGCCGTCCGCTGCGGCGGTGGGCACCGGCATGCGGCCGAGCGGGGCAGGGTGAACCGGGCAGTGCCGCCCTCGCCCACCGAACCCACGGACCTGCACCACTCTCGCCCACAGCCGGACGCATCCCGGCGGGGCTGGTTTGCGGCTGGTGTGAGGTGCAAGGCACTCTTGCGTCATGTCATATGTGAGGCTCGAAGCCTGGATCGGTGGAGAGTGGCTGGAAGTGGACGCCGTGAGCGTCACCGTAATGGACTCTGCACTGACCCTCTCCTTCGAACCCCAACGAAGCGAGTCGGGGTACCGGAGCCTCATCTGGGAGCCCCTGGAGAACTTTCTCAGGGAGTACCGCGAAGAGCCGCTCGTGGTGGTGCCGCTGGGGCGCAACTTGCCGGTGATGTTCGGCCCCGGTGCCGCGGGTCCCTTCCGGCTGGCGGAGACACCGGGCAAGTGACCGCCGCCTGCCGGTGGATTCACCGCCCTTTGTAGCCTACGAGCGCCAGGGGGCCAGGACCGCGGCGACGGCACCGCCGGTCCCGCGAGGAACGGCCGGACGAGGTGTGCTGGTAGCTGAGGTTGATCACGCCCAGCACGCTCGCCTGGGCTGGATGGATACCGCCCTCGCCCGCGTGCCCCGCGCCGCTACAAACGCCTGGTCCCACTCACCACAGAGGGCAGGATCGAAGACGATGCATCGGTTGGCGTGAGAGCGCTCGACCGTGCAGGGGTCCCTACGATCGCTCCGTGGACGAGTACCGACAGCTGATGGAACAGCTTGAAACGGCATGGACGACGCTGACCGGCGCTGATGCACGTCAGCGAGAGGTCTGGGCTGACAGTCTTGACGATCTCCTGCAGTCGGCCTATTTGACGCAGGCTGACGCCGGGCGAGTCGTCAGATGGCTGGTCCAGTGGGCGGTGTCCGACATGGACTACGCGGTGCGGGAGTCCGCCCTGCACGCGGTGTCTGAGGCCGGAGTTCAGTACGAGCTTCCCTACACGGCCCTCGCACCGCTGGCTGCCGATATCGACTCCTTTGAGCCTCTGCTGCTGGAGTATGTGCTGTGCAGCCTGTCGGCAACTCATGACAAGCGTGCACTGCGAGCTGGCGAGCCGTTCCTTACTCATCCTGACGCCGGAGTGCGCGAGGAGGCGGCGCTTGCGATGGCTGAGCTTCGCGAGACCAGCGGCAGATCCGCTGCACCCTGAGACGCCGCCTGGGTGTACTGGCGGTAGCGGAGCAGAGCGCCGGCGGCCAGAGGCCTTGGGCCACGGCGGGCGATGCGCGGCACGATCTGCCGACGCCGCACCCAGCCGGGGAGGTGCTCGAGGTCGTCGCCCTTGTCCGCGCGTAGCCCCGCCGGGCGGCGCCAGGGCCCGTACGCAAGCGGATCGGCGGGATGCGCGAGCCGTGGCCGATCAAGATGTGTCTAAGTGAGCCCGCTTTGTGCCTTGCTGAACAGCACACCCTCGGAATAGAAAAACACCGCGCTGCTGCTTCCGTCGGCGCCGTAGCACGTCCAGGTGATGGGATAGCTGTCGGCGACCTTTTCGCTGTCCTGTTGGCAGGTGCTGGCATAGGCGAACAAGGTTTTCTCCCTGCTGCCGGCCTTGAGCTTCTCGTATTCGGCGAGGGTCAGCGGGTCGCTGGTGGCGGAGCTGCCTTGGTAGGCGCCGGCAATCACGAGAAGGCCGAGTATGCAGCCGCCGGCTATCGCGCTCTTCTTCACGGGTGGAATTGTCCTTTTACGGGTGGATCGGTGAAGCAGCGGGCTTGGGGCCTGAGCCGTGTTTTTCGGATCAACGCGGATCAGCCCGCGACGCCCGGCACGGCCTCTGGGCGGGGAGGGACACGGACTGCTCGGGCACGGCGACACCTTTCTGCGGACGGGGACGGGGACGGGGACGGGGACGGCGGACGGCGGACGGCGGACGAGCCGGTAGAGGGGAGTCTATGTCGCGCGCAAACCTAAGAGGTGTCCCGTAACCGCGCTCATGAGTGAGATCGTGGTGGCTGCCGCAACGCCACAGGGAGTGGGTCTCATCCATGGCCAACGGCGGCATCGATGAGACACGGGTGCGATCCCTGTTGCGTGAGCAGCATCCGGATCTTGCAGGACTGGGTCTGCGTCGTGTGGCCGCCGGCTGGGACAATCAACTGTGGTGCCTCGGGGGCGAGTTGGCCGTGCGTCTGCCGCGCACGCCACGCGCCCCGTCTCTTCTCCGCAACGAGCAGCAGTGGCTGCCCGCCCTGGCCCCGCGGCTTCCGCTCCCGGTACCGACCCCTGTGCGGATCGGCGAACCATCTGCCCGCTTCCCGAAGCCGTGGACCGTCATGACATGGGTTCCCGGCGAACCAGGCGACCGCGCCTCGATCAGTCGCGACGACCATGCGGCCGACAACTTGGCAGCCTTCCTCAGGGCGCTCCATCGGAATGCTCCCAGCGAGGCACCGGCGAATCCGAACCGCGGCGTTTCCCTCGGTACGCTCACGCCCGAGTTCGACCGGAAATTCCACGCCATTGCCTCCGACGGCCTCGCCTCCGACGTCCGAGTCGTCTGGGATGCGGCCATTGCGGCTCCCGAGTGGGAGAGCCCGCCGGTATGGCTTCACGGCGACCTGCATCCTGCCAATGTCGTCATCTCGGACGGGACGCTCTCAGGCGTGATCGACTTCGATGAACTTTGCGCCGGCGATCCGGCGACGGATCTCGCGGCCGCCTGGTTGCTCCTTCCCGCAGGCGCGGCCGCACGATTCCTCGACGCGTACGCAACTGCGGACGAGGCAATGATCCAGCGGGCGCGAGGGTGGGCTGCCCTGCGCGCAGTTTCCCTCATCGGCATCGGTCAGGCCTGGGAGCGGGGCCTCCCCGGCGGCCGGCCGACATGGGAACTCGCGGGCCGGACGGCGCTTGATCGTGTTCTGACATCCAATTGAGGACTGTCCCGTGAGTGATCTCTGAGACGCCGGACGCCCTGCTCGTCCGTCTGCCAGCCGCCAAGCCTGCACTGACCAGCGATTACGGGACAACTCCTGGCGCCCCACTGACGAGAAGAGCCGGGGCCGCGCATGCGGGTGGGGACGCGGACTCGCGCCCCCACCCCCGGCAGCCGGTCAGTACGCTTCCGTGCACACGATGTTGCCGTTCCGCCGGTGAAGACAGCCCCAGGCCTTGATCCCCTTGTCGTTGACCATGGCGGTGTACGCGGAGGACCGGCCGGATGCCACCGTTTTCGCGTAACAGGACTTGTGCCGACAGGCACCGCCCTTGTTCCGCGCCTCGATACGGTCACCGCCCCGTGCGTGGGTGACCCGGACCCACGCTGCCCGGCAGGCCGAGCTGTAGCGCAGCTCAATCAGGGGACCGATCTCGGCGCTGCGGCGGACAGTGCGCGCATGGCGGTCGCAGCCGGTGCTCACGGGGCTCTTCCCCGTACAACCGCTGCCGGTGCAGTGCGCCGCGACCGCGGCGGGAGCCGCGTTCCCGGGGACGGCCCCGGACATGGCCAACAGCACGGAGGCGGCTCCGGTGACCGCGAGACGTAGGACAGTGCGCATGGTGGTTTCCTCTCTCCCCGTCACTTGTAGGTGATGTCCCAGTGGCTGCTTTCCCGGGCGTAGATGTTGCCCGCGGAGGACTTGTACATGGGCGCTCCGTCCCCGCGCTTGCCGGCGTACCGGAACGTGTGCTTGATGTACTTCGTGACGCAACCGGTGGGAGAGATGTCCACCTTGTAGCCGTTCCAGTGGCTGTACCGGCCTGATGCATGGCCGGTCTCGGTGCCGCCGGTGAGGGTGACCGCGCACCGGCTGGCCCGCTTGAAGGTGATGATCCCCTTGACGGTGCCGGAGTTGATGCGGGTGAACGAGGTGCATCGCCGGTTGTTGCGGTTCGAGCAGTGACCGCTGGAGGTCCAGGTGATACCGGCCGCCCGCAACTTGCTCGCGGCTTGCGCATGCGTCAGCTTCGAACCGCTGGCGGCCGCGGTCCCGGCGGTGACGACGGGCGCGGCGATTGCAACCGCGGCCAGAACGGCGACGAGGCCGCGCCGAGCGGACAGATGGGTGGACATAGCCGGGTTCCCTTCGTGACGACAGTTCGAGGCGAGGGGCGGTGGGCTCCACTCCCGGTTGGGGGCTGCGCCGTACGGGAAGTCCGTCGACAGGACGGCCGTTACTGGCAGCGCGGGGCCTCCCGTCTCGCCGCACCGATCATGTCCACGGGGCGGCCGACGGAACACAGTCACCGGCCGGCTGGGGATCTCGCGGGACGCTGTGGCCGCTGAGCTGCTGGGACGCCACGGTCCGTGAGGCGATCGTGGGACGCCGATCATGGGACGTCGAATGCCGAATGCCGAATGCCTTCGCCATGCGATCCGTGCCCGTCAGCTCGAACGAGTACCGGACCCGTACCGCGGCGGCGAGGCCGGCGACTATGCCACTGCCCCTTGAGTAGTTGGTGTGCCGGTGAGGGGACCGAGGCGCGTGATCGAGGACCGAAGTGCGCGATCGCGGCTGTGCCCGGACGGCAGCTGCCCGGCTCATTCGGTTACCGCGTGAGGCAAGTCCAGCTCCGACCGGCCGCCGAGTTGTCGGGGAGTGCGGAGCGCGGCGCCCTGCCGCAGGCCGTCCGGTCCGCAAGCGGTACAGCGATGGGATTTTTGGGGCGCTCCGAGCCCCGGCCGTCCGCGGATCGGGCACGTCGTCGGCGCAGGCTCGCGACAGCCATGAGCAGTACACCGCCGGTAACCCTTGCGGCGTCTGGATGCGTGTACGAGGTGTCGTGTTTGTGCTGGTGGGCGCGGGGGAGTGTGCGCCTGGCGTGGTGTGGTTGTGTATATGTCTGTGTTTTGTAACACCAAACCGGATTTCTTCCGTCAAGGCATGACGAGGCGTCACTGTGTGGGTGCCCGGTCAAACCGGCCGGGTATCCGGTTTCCGGCACCTGATTGTGGGTGCCGTATCCAGGGGGTTTTCGTGCTCCGTAACACTTCGCGTATCGCCGCCGCGGTCCTCGGCTCCGCGGCTCTGGCGGCCACCGCCGTCCTCCCGGCGGCCGCGGCCGGCCACGGCCACGGCCACGGCCACGCTCCGGCTCCGCGTCACCGCTCCGCAGTGGTGCTCGGTGCGATCCAGTACGACAGCCCCGGGCGGGACGACCACTCCAACCGGAGCCTGAACGCCGAGTACGTGACCGTGAAGAACACCGGCCGTATGCCGGTCAACCTGCGTGGCTGGAGCCTGTCGGATCGCGCCGGCCACACCTACCGCTTCGGCACCTTCCGTCTGGACGGTCACCGCCAGGTTCGTGTCCACACAGGTATCGGTCGTAACAACCGCTGGGACGTCTTCCAGGACCGTCGTGACTACGTATGGGACAACCACCGGGGCACCGCGGTCCTGAGCAACGATCACCGCAGGATCGTTGACACCGAAAGCTGGGGCCACGGTCACCGCCACTGACCAGCCCTAGCGGGTCGGTGAGAGGTGGCGTCGCCTCGCCGGCCACACGGTGCGCCGCAGGTTCCTGCACCTGCGGCGCACTGCCATGTTCCGGCTCCCCGCCATTCCGTACCGGGGGCGGAGCATTCGTCGAAGGCTGCGCTGAGGACATCGAGTACTGCCGGGCATCGTGCCCCTCGATGCGGTGGCGGGGGATGATGTGGATGTGGACGAGTCCCGTCTTGAACGGACGGCCACGGGGGACGGTGCGATCTCGGCGAAACGGCCGCGTAAAGCGAGGAGTTCAGCCGACGCGCAGCCGTCCGCAACGCTCGCCGTCGAGCCAGTCGTCCCGCTCGTACTCCACGATGAGCGCAGCCGACAGCTGGTCCCTGACGGTCGGCTTCATACGGCCGCAGGCCGTGCTGAAGTCGCACACCGCCTCATCATCGCCGCCGGCGAGCAGCGGCAAGAGGGCTTGGCCGCTGTTGCCCGACCGGATGCTGACGAGCTCCGCGACCTGACCTGCAAGGCGAGAACACCACCCTCAGACAAAGGGTCCGCCAGCTCACCGCCGATATCCGCACCCTCGACGAGCAGCTCAAGGCCGCCCGCTCCAACCTGCGCTTCCAGGACCGCCGCATGGCCGACCTGGAGGCACAGATCGCTGATCCTGGATCAACAACCTGACCCTGCCAGGCTGGGGCCCGCGGTTGTCAGTGCTGCGGGTCATACTCGTGCTGCGGCGCCGCCCGGGCACCGCAGCACGAGGGGAGCGACATGGCTGAGGTGCTGGTTTTCCACCACGGGCACGGACTGACCGCTGGCGTCCGCGAGTTCGCCGAGCAGCTGCGACGGGCCGGACACACCGTCCATGCCCCGGACCTGTTCGAGGGGCAGGTATTCGACCGCCTCGAGGAGGGCATCGACTACGCCGAGAGGGTCGGGTTCGGCACAGTCATCGCGCGCGGAACCGCCATCGCTGAGGGGCTAACTGCGGAGCTCGTCTACCTCGGGTTCTCACTTGGCGTCCTGCCGGCGCAGAAGCTGGCCCAGACCCGCCCGGGCACGAAGGGCGCGTTGTTGCTCGAGGCATGCGTCCCGGTCTCGGAGTTCGGCGGTGCCTGGCCCCAGGGCGTCCCAGTCCAGGTCCACGGCATGGACTCAGACCCGTTCTTCTCCGGTGAGGGCGATGTGGACGCGGCCCGCGAGCTCGTCGAGACGGCGGCGGATGCTGAGCTGTTCCTCTACTCCGGCGACAGGCACCTGTTCACCGACAGCAGCCTGCCGTCGCACGACGAGCACGCTGCAACGCAGGCCACCCACCGGGTGCTCGGCTTCCTCGACCACATTAAATAGCCAACCGAAGCGGGATCAACAACCTGAGCCTGTCGCCCTGCCCACCCCTCGGGACCACCAGGGCGAGTGACAGCAACGGCCTCAACTCGCCGTCGCGGAGATGTAGTCTATGAATCGTCGCAGTTCAGAGCCGGTACGCGAGCTCCTGCGGCCGGTAAAGTGCACTGGCATCTATCCACTCATGGCGAGGTTGTGCATTCGGGCGATGGCACTGGCGGACCAGAACACGCCGTCGCCCCTGCGTCGGCAGTCCCGCAGGACCTTCCAATTCTTCATCCGCGAGAACACGACGTGCTCGACCCTGGCCCGGACCTTGCGATGACTGCGGTTGTGGTCGGCGCTCCAGCCGGTGACCTCGGCCTGGCCGGGGGCACGTCGGTGAGGGATCAGGCAGCCGGTGCCCCGGTAGGCGCCGTCTGCCAGGACGAACGCGTCGCCGCACGCCTGGTCGATCCCGGATTCGGTATACGCCCGGCAGTCGTTGCGGCTGCCCGATAGCGGCCGGCCGACCGTGATCACCATCCGGGTGTCGGCGTGGATGAGGACCTGCAGGTTGGTGGAGAACCGGTAGTTCTTGGACGACGCGGCCATCGTCCGGTCGCGGGTCGGTACCAGGGTGCCGTCCACGATCACCACCTCGTCCGCCTCAGGCCTGGCCCGCGGCGGGTCCAGCGCCACGAGCGGACTGTGACGGTCGACGATCCGGTGCGCGGCGGCCGACGAGACATCGAATAGGGGTCCCAGCTGCCGCATGGTGAGGTCGTCCGCAGATACAAAGCGACTATCAAAACCCTGTCCTCCAGCGACAGCGCCCAGGGTCGGCCGGGTCGGGACGGGGCCAATGCGAGCCCGTGACGACGGCGGACCACACGCAACAGCTTCCGGAACTGCCCGACGCTCAACCCCGTGAAGACGGACACCAGTAAGTCACGCGGCCCATCGGACACGTCCCAGGACAGGCAGGCGTACGGGAACATCGGCGGACCGTATTCCAGTTGGGTTGGCGCCGGGCCCGGGAGCCTTCAAGGGTGGAGGTGCGGTGCCGCCTCCTCATGACGCCGTTCGGCTCTCCCGTTCGGCGAGGGATGCATCAAGCAGCTGGATGCGTCGCTGGACGGGTCAGCGGCAGAGCCGCAAAGCACTCACCGTCGCCCGACGAAAAGAGGAGGCAGGGACCGAGGCACCCCTGCCAGGATGGCCGCCTCATCCTGACCGGAAGGGACCGAAGATCGCCATGGGCCGTGCCATCACCCTGATTCGCTCCGACTCTCTGTCCGACGTCGCCGAGTATGCCTACGCGGCCGCGGCGCCTGCCGGGGCTCGGCTCATCTTCCTCGCCGGCGCGTGTCCGCTCAACGAGGACGGCTCCACAGCTGCGATCGGGGATTATGCGGGCCAGGCGGCAAAGGCTGTTGAGAACCTGCAGGTTGCCCTCGCCGCCGCCGGTGCGTCATTGCAGGACGTCATCAGCACACGGGTTCTCGTTGCCTCCTCCCGGAGAGAAGACCTGGTGACCAGCTGGGAAGTGGTCCGGGACTCCTTCGGCGACCACGATGTCCCCAGCACACTGATGGGCGTCACCGTGCTCGGCTACACCGACCAGTTGGTGGAGATCGAGGCCATCGCTGCCGTTCTTGATGCGTAGTCACTCGATCGTCCCTGTCGGCCATGCCGTATGGGGCAGGGAGAACGTCAGCGCAACTGCTCGATCCCGCTGCCTGCTCGCTGCCCGGCATCCGCCGACGGTGACAAAGGCCTGCCTTGGTGACAACAACTGTCGTGCTTCGGTCCAGGTGTGTGCGTGCTCAACGTGCGCCCTTCCTCGGGAGCGTCAGAAGTCCAGCTCGACGTAGTCGATGTCGGTGAACTCCACCACGAGCCCGTCGGCACGGCGCCCGTGATCCTTGAAATAGATCTCCTGCAGGCCTTCGGCGGCGATGTGCTGCAGCTGCTGTTCGGTGGCACCCGACGCCTGGGCCTCGAAGAGGCGGGCCGCGTAGGCGGGTGGGAGGTGTTGGGTGATGAGGCGGATCCGGCCGTCGTCGGTGGTGCCGGGCGCGGCGGTGAACCCGAACCGGGCTCGCGTCTCGATGACGATGCCGCCGGTACGGGCCGCGTTCTTCTTCGCCTTGTCGCGTACCCGGGGCTGCCACCGCTTGCGAACCTCGCGCTCTATGCGGGCCGCGAGGTCCTTGCGGGGCCGTTTGATCTGGGCCTTGAGGTAGCGCTCGATCGTGCGCTGGGAGACGCCCAGGAGCTGCGCGACTGCCCTGGTGGATCCCCTCTCCTGCTTGACCAGGAACCGTACCTGGGCGCCGGCGGATTTCGGGATCGGGCGGGTGGCGGTGTTCGCCGCGGCCTTGTCGAGGCTGTCGCCGAGGATGCCCATCGTGTGCCCCTACTCTCCGCTGTCGGGGGCGTCGTCGCCCTTGATGTGGCGGGCCGGGTTGATCCGGTCGTCCTCGATCGTCTGGGCGAGCCAGAGGAAGTCCCGGGTGCCTTCGTGCTTGACCATGCCGGGGCTGACGCCGAGGCGGAACCCTCCGGGCAGCGGCTTGCCCTCGGCGGTGCGGGGCATGAAGTCCAGCGGGCCGGGGCCGTGGGACAGGTAGACGGCGCAGTCGGACAGGATTGCCACCGGGAAGAGACCGGCCCTCGCCCATGCCATGAGTTTGCGGTGCTCGTTGGTGCGCACCTTGCCGATCAGCTCTGCCCTGGCGTGCGGGCTCCAGGTGGGGCGGGAGAGGGCGGGCCAGGGCTCACCGAATTTGTAGGCGATGCTCTGCGGGCGTTCCCGTAGCTTGCCGATGCCGCCCTTGACGGTCGACTTGATGGCCGACAGGACGGCCGCCTGACCCGGGTCGACGCTCCTGTGGCGTTCCATCGCGGCGAGGAAGTCCTCGTCGGTCATGCCGGTGGTGACGCCCAGGTCGGCCATGGTGGCGATATAGGCGTTGCGCAGGTGGGTGTACCAGGCGTCGAAGTAGGCGGCATGCTCGTATCGGACGTACGCCTCCGCTGGCGCCACGTCGTAGCCGAGCTCCACCGCGTAGGCGACGGTCGATGTCGCGTACCAGGCAGGACCCGTCGGCCGGATCCCCTTGGGAGTGAAGGGATTTGGCAGGCGTGGGTCGGTCTCGATGTGGGAGAGGTCGACGAGCCAGGAACCGGGCAGCTTCGGCTCGAACGCCGGGTTCTGCACATGGGTTGCCGGGCCGGTGCCGATGACGAGACGGTTGGCGGCGGCGGCAAAGGCCATATTGACGTCGATGCCGACCGCGTGGGTGTAGCCCTGGGTGCACTCCTCATCGGTGAGGGGGCGGAACCAGTCGTACGCCTCCTCGTCGATGACCTGGTCCGGGGTGCGCACGTGGTGGCGGGGATAGTGGGCGGCGACGAGCGGGTGCTCGGCGGGAGCCTCGGGCGGCGCGGGGTCGACCGGCTCGGTCAGCGAGCCCGGGTTCGGCCCGGACACCCAGGAGCCGGTGGCCGCGTCCTTCACCGCTCGGGTCGGCGGGCGCAGCGCGCTCATCAGCTCCAGGCCGCAGACGGCCGTGGAGCCACGCGGGGTCAGGACGCGGGTGGCGTACGTGCCGAGGAGCGCGGCGACGTCGGCCGGCGGCAGCTGGCCCGTGTCGCCCCAGGAACGGGTGTCGAGGGCGCCCCAGGGCAGGATCGCGAACTGCACGCAGTGTCGTTTGCCGCGCTCGGCGGGACGGTAGATCCGGGCCCAGGGGCCGAACCCGCGCTTGGTCAGCTTCCACTTGGCCTTGGCCAGTTGCTTGAGGACCTTGTGGTCCTCCGGGAGCCGCAGGCCGCGCCGGTCCTCCAGGACGGCCGGGAGCCCGAGTCGTTCGACGGCGGCGTCGGTGAGGACGATCAGCGGGTCGGCGTCCTTGCCGTTGCGGTGGAGCCTGGCAGCGCCCAGCTGCGCTTCGGTCAGGGCCCAGTCGACCAGCGCGGGGAGGGTTTTGGCCGGACAGTCCAGCACCAGGCCACCGACGCAGTACGCCGATCCGTCCCCGTCCAGTACCGCGAGTGGGCCGTGGGCGAAGCGCGGGTCGGCCTCGGCCGGGGCCGGCTTCTTCGCCGCAGCCTGCTTCGCGGCCGGGCGCCTCGACGTCGACGGCCTGGTGGCGGGCGCTGTCTCGGGTTCGGGGATGGGTGCTTCTGCCGCAGGGGACGGGGCGGGCGAGGCCGGCTGTTCCGACGCCGACGCCGACGTCGAGGTCGGCGCCGCGTGCTGTGCGGCCCAGCCCTCCAGCAGCCGCTGATACGCCTGCAGTCGGGGCGGTCGGGGCTCGCTGCGGCCGTGCTCCCAGTTCTTCACCGTCTGCGGTGTCGTGCGCAGCACCTGGGCCAGCCGGGCCTGCGTCACACCGGCCGCATCCCGGAGTCGGGCCCGCTCCGCCGGTGACGGCAGCTGCGGTTCGCCCTCCAGCAGTGCGTCGACCGCCGCGAACAGCTCTTCCTCGCTGGGCATGCTTCACCTCCGCCCCGAGGCTAGCATAATTTACCGTTGAATTTAGCCTTAATTTTATCCAATAAGTGCTGGTTGGGGGCGGAGTCCCCGTACCCGTGTGATGCCCTCGACATCCCGTCTGCAGGGGGCAATGGGCGTGCTGCGCCGGCGGGTAAGGCGGTCGGCGGACCGGATCTGTTGATTCGTCAGGCGGAAGGTGCCGCGCGCTCTGTGCGATTGCCGGGTGGTCGCTCGGTCGGCTGCACGGGTAGTTGTGCCGGGGGTGATCGGGGTACCTGCTAGGGGCCGCGGGTTTGCGCCCCCGCGTGCTCGCGGACCCTGCACATCCGAGAAACGGCAATCTGAGGGAGCCATTGTGAAGTTCGGTGTGTCAACCTTCATCACCGACCAGGGCATCGCGCCCGCCCCACTCGGGCGCGCGGTCGAGCAGCGAGGACTTGACTCCTTGCTCATCGCCGAGCACACCCACATCCCGGTGGACCGTCGCTCGCCGTACCCGGGCGGCGGTGAGCTGCCGGAGATCTACTACCGCACCCTCGACCCGTTCGTCGCGCTCAGCGCGGCCGCCGCGGTGAGCGAGCGGATCCTGCTGGGCACCGGCATCGCACTGGTGGCCCAGCGCGACCCGATCATCACGGCCAAGGAGGTGGCCTCCTTGGACCTTGTCTCCGGTGGGCGGGCCGTCTTCGGCATCGGGGTCGGCTGGAACAAGGAAGAGATGGAGAACCACGGGACGGACCCGCGCACCCGGGGCCGTCTCGCCGACGAGCGGCTGCGGGCCATGCGCGAGCTGTGGACGAAGGACAAGGCCGAGTTCCACGGCGAGTTCGTCGACTTCGACCCGGTCTACTCCTGGCCGAAGCCGGTGCAGCGCCCGCACCCACCCATCTACGTGGGTGGCGGGGAGGCAGCCTTCCAGCGGGTGGCTGCCTTCGGTGACGCCTGGCTGGCCAATAGCCTGCCGCCCGAGGAGCTGGGCCCGAAGATCGACCGCATGCGCAGCATCGCGGGTCGGGACGTGCCGGTGACCGTCTACGCGGTGGCGAAGGATCCGGAGATCATCGAGCAGTACACAGGGCTCGGTGTGGAGCGGCTGTTGTTCTACCTGCCCACGATGCCGGAGGCCGAGACGCTGGCGTATCTCGACGAGCTCGCCGACGTCGCGCAGCGCTTCCGGTGAGCCGTAGGGGCTCGCAGTGCCGAGGATGACGAGCGGTCAGGCCCGGGAGCACTTCGCCCTGGCCCGGATCGCCCGGCTCGCGACCGTCGACGGCGCCGGCCGCCCGCACCTGGTCCCCGCGGTCTTCGCCCTCACCGGCGACACCGTGGTCTTCGCCGTGGACCACAAGCCGAAGCAGTCGGTCCGGTTGAAGCGGCTGGCCAATATCCGTGCCCATCCCGAGGTGTGCCTCCTCGTCGACGACTACGACGAGGACTGGGACCGTTTGTGGTGGGCGCGGGCGGATGGCACGGCCGTGGTGCTGCCACCGGCTGAGGAATCGGCGGCGTCGGCACGGTATGCGGGCCTGCTGGCCCGGAAGTACCGGCAGTACGCCGACCGCCCGCCGGCCGGACCTGTGGTGGAAATCGCGGTGGGCCGGTGGTCGGGGTGGCGCGCCACCTGACCGGCCTTTCCTTGCCGCCGGGGCACGGACCGTGACCTTCAGGCGCGACGTGCGCCCATCGACCCGTGCGGGCGCGAACCTCGCCGGCGCCCGCGCCCGCGCGTTTTGGCTGCGATACGCGGGGCACACGCCCTGTAGTCCCCGGCTGGCCTCCCCCGTCCAGCCGGGGACTCCTGTTTCCGACGCCGGTCGGTGGTCCGAGCCGCAGCTGCCTCCCCTTCTCCTCCCGTCGGGTGCGCGGGGCGCTGCCGTGCCCTCGGAACCGCTTTCGGTACCTCGGACCTCCGGACGGGTTACTGGAGGGAAACCTCAGATCTCGCGCAAACCTTGCAGCTCAGCGTTGATCCTCCGGTCGAGCGGTGCCAGGGTTTCGGGAATCCCTCGCAAACATCACAGTGAAGTCGTGGAGGCCCTATGGCTGTCCGTCGTGCCGCTGTCGTCGCCGCGTCAGCGGCTGCGCTCAGTCTTTCCCTGCTGACCACCTCATGCCAGGTCAACGGCGCCGCATCGGCCGCCGACTCCAAGGAGCAGCCACCCGCGAAGAAGGCCGTGGCCACCGGCAGCGGTGGCGCGGTCTCCAGTGTCAATCCATACGCCTCCCGGGCAGGGCTGGAGGTGTTGCGCAAGGGAGGCAACGCGGTGGACGCGGCGGTGGCAACCGCCTCCGCGCTCGGTGTGGTTGAGCCCTACTCGGCAGGAGTGGGAGGTGGCGGCTACATGGTCTTCTACGACGCCAAGGCCAAGAAGGTGCGCACCATCGACGGCCGGGAGACCGCTCCGCACAGCATGCGCTCGGACTCCTTCCTCGACCCTTCGACCGGCAAGCCCCTCCCCACCGAGGACGCGATCAACTCGGGCCTGTCCGTCGGCGTCCCGGGCACTCCGGCCACATGGCAGAAGGCCCTCAAGGACTGGGGCACGGTCTCCCTGGCGAAGGCCCTGCGCCCGGCCACCCGGATCGCCGACGACGGCTTTGTGGTCAACGACGAGTTCCGGGCCCAGACGGCCATGAACGAGAAGCGGTTCCGCGACTTCAAGTCCACCACCGACCTGTTCCTGCCCAAGGGCAAGCTCCCGGTGGTCGGCTCACGCTTCCGCAATCCTGATCTCGCCCGGACCTATCGGCAGCTCGCCCGTGAAGGCGTCGATGCGCTCTACCACGGCGCGGTGGGGCGCGATGTGGTGCGGACCGTCCGGAAGCCGCCGATAGCTCCCGGCTCCCAGCACAAGGCCCGCCCCGGCCTCATGAAGACGGCCGATCTGGCCGACTACACGGCCAAACGCAGGGAACCGACCCGGACCACGTACCACGGTAGGGACGTCTACTCCATGGGGCCGTCGTCGGCCGGTGGCACCACGGTGGGGGAGGCGCTCAACATCCTGGACAATTTCCACCTCTCCAAGGCCGACAAGACCCAGGCCCTTCATCATTACCTGGAGGCCAGCCGGATCTCCTTCGCGGATCGCAACCGCTGGGTAGGCGACCCGGCGTTCTCGGATGTCCCCACCAAGCCGCTGCTCTCCAAGGAGTTCGCCAAGGACCGGGCCTGTCTGATCCGTTCCGACAAGGCGCTGACCAGCCCGCTGGCTCCCGCCGACCCGCGCCACCCGGGTTCGGGCTGTGACCGGAAGACCGGCAACAAGCAACCGCACGAAGGGCCGTCGACCACTCATCTGGTGGCCTCGGACCGCTGGGGCAATGTCGTCTCCTACACCCTGACGATCGAGCAGACCGGTGGCTCGGCCATCACCGTGCCCGGACGCGGATTCCTCCTCAACAATGAGCTGACCGACTTCGACTTCGCTCCGATCACCAAGGGGACGCCGGACCCGAACCTGCCGGGCCCCGGCAAGCGTCCGCGCAGCAGCATGTCGCCGACGATCATCCTGCGGGACGGCAAGCCGATGATGGCTGTCGGCTCTCCGGGCGGCGCCACGATCATCACCACGGTGCTGCAGACCCTGGTCAACCGTCTTGACCTCGGTATGTCGCTACCGGCTGCGGTCGCCGCACCGCGTCTCTCGCAGCGGAACCAGACAGCGACGGAAGCCGAACCGGCCTTCCTCGACTCGCCCGAACGCAAGAAGCTGGAAGCCATGGGCCACCAGTTCGTCCTGGCCCCGAAGGCCTTCACTCCGTCACCGGAGATCGGAGCGGTGGCAGCCCTGGAGTTCCTGCAGCAGGGCAAGGTCAGGGCGGTGGCCGAACCCAAGCGCCGTGGTGGCGGTTCGGCCATGGTGCTCAACGAATCCCGCTGAAGCCCGTCCCCTCCGGGGCATGCCCCGGAGGGGATCGCGCCGTGGGAGGTGGCCGCGCCACGGCCCCGCGCCTGCCGGCCGCGTTCCCGTCCGCACCGAGGCATCCCGTGGAGCATCCCGCGCCGGACATCCCCTTCCGGCGCCGTGGCACCGGGGTCCGGCCCCGCGCCGGACAAGCCACCGCAGGCGTCAGGGCTGGTCGAGGGCGTCCGTAGCGAGCCACCCAAACCGACGACGAGCGCCGGGCGCGTCATGGTGGACTCCTTGCGCTGCCTTTGCCAACAACCGTAGGCCCACACGTGTTGACTTGAGGGTGCGGTCGTAGCAATATGACAACAAGCGTTGGCCAACGAGCGTTGACCGACTTGCTGCGACTGTATTGGATACGACCATGAATGCCGCCGCGCTCCCCGACCGCACAGAGGTTGCCATCGTCGGCGCCGGCCCGACCGGGCTCGCGCTCGCCGTCACGCTCGCTTCCGCCGGCATCGACTTCGTCATCGTGGACCGGCTGGCCGAGGGAGCGAACACCTCCCGCGCCGCCGTAGTGCACGCCCGCACCCTGGAGGTGCTCGGCGAACTGGGCGCCGCACAGGAGCTGATTGCACGCGGTGTCCAGGTAGCGCGGTTCGCCGTCCGCGATGGTTCCCGCAAGCTGCTCACCGTCCCGTTCGACGGCCTGCCCACGCCATACCCGTACACGCTGATGGTTCCCCAATACGAAACCGAGAGCGTGCTGCTCGCCCGGCTGCGGGCCCTTGGCGGTGAGGTGCACCGACCGTACGAGGTCGGTTCGGTGGTCCAGGGCGAGGACGGCGTGACGCTCACCATGAGCAACGGGGAGACCCTGCGCGCCGGGTATGCCGTAGGCGCCGACGGCATGCACAGCGCTGTACGGGAGGCGTCGGGTATCGGATTCACCGGCAGCGCGTACGCCGAGTCGTTCGTCCTCGCCGACGTCCTGATGGACTGGGCCCCGGGTCGCAGCGAGGTGTCCCTCACCTTCGGCGCCGCCGGTCTCGCCGTCGTCGCCCCGCTCCCGGACGGCCACTACCGCGTCGTCGTCACCGTGGACGACGCACCCGCCCGGCCCACTCTCGACTTCGTCCAGCAGCTGCTGGACGAGCGCACCCCCGGCCTGGCCCGAGTCAGCGGTCTCGTCTGGGCCTCCCGCTTCCGCGTCCACCACCGGGTCGCCGACCACTACCGCGCAGGCCGTCTCTTCCTCGCGGGCGACGCGGCCCATGTGCACAGCCCTGCGGGCGGCCAGGGGATGAACACCGGCATCCAGGACGGCTATGCCCTCGGCCGGGCCTTCGCCACCGGGCACCTGGACGGCTACGAGGCACAGCGCCGCCCGGTCGCCCAGCGGGTGGTCGCCTTCACCGACCGGATGACCCGGATGGCCACCACACGCAGCGCGCCGGCCCGCACCGCCCGCAACATCGCGCTTCCCCTCCTCGGCCGGCTGGGCCTGCGTACCAAGATCGCCACCGAACTCGCCGGGATCAACTATCGATAAATCACCTGGAGTTCCTCGCTCCTTACCTCCCGGGCGGGCGGTGAGTCACCCCCGCGTTACCTCACGCCGGCCGCCATGCCGCACGTGGCCGAGTGGTGCCCGCCATCGCCACAGCCACGACAGGGCGAGTCACGATGCCCAGCCTCACGTCAATATCACCACTCAAACTCACCGACCCTGGCCCCTGTCGCCTCCGTCTGTGGCGCAGATGCCCCCCTCAGTGATCACAATTGCTGGCGGGCCACACGGTTCACCTCCTACGATTGCCTTACCCGGGGGAGGAGTTGGGCCACGTGGCGCGCAGAAACACACCTTCAGGACAGGTGTCAGAACGGTCTTCAGGGAATCGGATCGAGGCCGCTGTGGCCTGGGTCATCAGGCACTTCGACGGGGTCGTGGCCATTTCCGGCGCCATGGTCGTCGGCCTGATGGACATCTTCAGCGATGCCGTCTCGGACAATGTCACCTCCGGTGCGACCCTTCTGGTGCTGGCCGCGCTGGTCTTCGGGTCGCTCACCGAGCGACGGCGGCGGGTCGCCGACATCCGCGAGGCGACGACCGGCACACAGAAGGCGCTGGAGGACCTCGCCATGGTGCGGTCGCTGTCCGGAACCGAGGTCCGGCGGGCGCTGGACGAGGCCCGCCAGAACACCGACCGCTGGGTGTTCAAGGGCGGCACCGGCACGTATCTGCGCGCTGTCACGCTCCCCGAGTGCGTACGGAAGGCGCAGGAGCAGCGCCGCTCCCTCACGATGAAGATCGACATCGTCAACCCGGCGGACGCACAGGCCTGTGAGGCGTACGCCCGCTTCCGGCGGACGTTCGACGGCGGGCAGGCGGACACGGCACAGCGGCGGACCTGGAGCGCCGAGCGCACCCGCAAGGAGTCGTATGCCACCGTCCTGGCCGCCTGCTGGCACAAGCAGCGGCTGGACGTCCTGGAGATCGACGTCCATCTGTCCTCCGTGGTCCCGACCCTCCGGTTCGACCTGACCGACTCGTGCCTGATCATCACTCAGGACGATCTGCGCCGGGTCAACCTCCTCGTGGACCGAGGGCGTCCGCTGTACGACTACTACCTCACCGAGCTGCACCAGGCCCGGGAACAGGCGGTCGCCCTCAACCTGCACCACGCGGCGCCGCTCAGCGACGAGCCCACGGTGGACGAGGCGCGCCAGCTCTTCGAGAGGCTGGACCTCGCGCTCCCCTCCACCGTCACCGACACGGACGTCGGCGAGATCATCGACAAGGCGCTGCACGCGGAGAACCCGTATCGGAGTTGACCTCCCTCTGGATTTCCTGCTCCATGGCCGACTGCGGAAGGGAGGACCCTTGCCGACCGACACCAGCTCCACCGGCACGGCCCGAGGCATTTCCTCGCTTCAGCCGGTCCGGGAGGTGCCCGCCGGCCGAGCAGGTCTGCGAGGGGCGCAGGCCCGCGATCCGCTACCCGCCACCGGTCACCGCGAAGTCCGCCACACCCAGCCCGGCACCCGTCCGGTCCCGGGCTTCCTCAAGCGGCTCGGACCGGACGGCGCCGGCGACGAAGTCCGCCTGCCGACGCCCGTCCGATCCGCGCCCGTCCGATCCGCGCCCGTCCGAACCGCGCCAAGGGGTGCTGCCGGTAAGGAAGATGCGGTCGGGTGCGTGCGCGCTTCGGGGGGCCTGCGCCGGTACCACAGGGTCATCCCCGCCGGGGCCCGCAGCTCCCTCCGGCCCGAAGACCGCATCCAGCGGGAGGTCAGGTGAGCCGCCGAAGGCGACATCCCATGGACTATCGCATGCTCGAACGGATCATTGGGCGGGGTGGAGGGACCGACACACTCTTCGGCGCGGCCGTCGCCGCGCTGGAGGATGTCACCTCGGGGCGGCGTGCCCTGAGCGCCGTACACCACCCGCTCGGCTTCTTCTGCCTGCCGGTGCTGCGCGACGGGGACCAAGGCGTCTGTGTGCATGTCTTCGAGCCCGGCGCGAGCGACCCTGTGGAACTCACCACCTCGCCCATGCACTGCCACAGCTGGGAGTTGACCAGCTTCGTGCTCTACGGCGAGGTCGGGAACCTGCGGATCGGGGTGCGCCGGGATCCCGCGGAGCCCACCCACCGCGTCTTCCAGGTGCACAGCAACCCCTCCGGGGTGGACGAGATCCGGCCGACTTCGCGCCTGGTCCGTTGCGAGCCCGGCCCCGAGCAGACCAGCGCCCGCGGGCAGGTCTACCGCCTGCCGGCAGGTGCGTTCCACAGCACGGTCGTCCCGAGCGGCAGCGCCGCGGCCACCCTCGTGCTCGGCCGTTCGCTCCCTCGGCACACTGACCTGTCCCTCGGACCGGTGGATGGCACCGGGCACCGGGTGGTACGACAGACATGCGACGCCGCACAGACCGCCCGGACGGCGCGGTCCGCCCTCAGGAGGATCCATGGGCATCACCCGGAATGACCCGGCCGTCCCGCAGGACGCTCCAGGACCGTCCGCTGCAGGGCCGTTCGCACCGGAGGCGTTCGCGACGGCGCCGTTCGCAGCCGAGCAGCAGCTGGCCGTCGCCACCGTACGGGAGGCCGGCGCACTGGTGCGCTCGCGCTTCCAGGACGAGTACGGCATCCAGCCGAAGGGCGACCAGGGCGATGTGGTCACCGACCTTGATCTGCTGGCCGAGCGGCTCGTCGTGCAGCGTATCCACGAACACTTCCCGCACGACCGGATCCTGGCCGAGGAGTCGGGAATCCTGGACGGCGACGGCGGGTCCGCGCCGGGTCCGCGCAGGATGTGGCTGGTCGACCCGCTCGACGGGAGCAACAACGTCGTCATCGGCCTGCCCGCCTACGTCGTCGGCGTCGCCCTGTGCGTCGACGACGAGCCGGTGGTCGGCGTCATCCACGACCCGGTCACCGACCGGACCTGGTCGGCCCTGACCGGCTGCGGGGCGTACGGCCCGCACGGGCGGATGACAGGACCCACCGGCCCGCTCGCGGCTTCCGGGCCGCTGCTCGCCTGGACCCAGGGGCACGCCGTCGCCCGCGACGACCCGGCCGCGCGCACCCTCAAATCGGCTCTGGAGGTCCGCTCCCGCCGCCTGCTGCAGCTGTGGGCGCCACTGCTGACCTGGTCGATGCTGGCCCGTGGCGACATCGACGGGTTCGTCGGCTACCGGGCTGAGGCCATCGACTTCCCCGCCGGTGCGCTGCTCGCCGCGGAGGCGGGGATGGAGATCCGGTCCCTGGACGGCGGCCCGTTCCAGGGATCCATCGCCGGGCCCGACACCGACCGCAGTTTTGTCGCCGGCCGGCCGGAGGACATCCCGTACCTGCTCGACCTGGTCAGCCGGAGTTAGGCCGTCGACCGCGTTCGCTAAGGGGTGCCGTCAAACTTCCTGGTCCGTCGCGCCCGTTGTCGGACTCCAGGTCCCTGGGGTTTGCTGTCACGCCGCGGGCCGGTTGCTCAGCCTGTCACCAGGAGCGTGTCGCGCCCGCTCACCCCGTCGCCACGAGCGCCGCCGTGGACGCCAGCACCGCGCCCACTGCGAGCACCGCGCCCGTCGCCATGAAGCTCCGCAGCGGCACCCGTACGCCCTGTGCCTGGCAGCGCTCGAACCACAGCAGTGTGGCCAGCGACGCCCACGGAGTCACCACCGGGCCCACGTTGGTGCCGATGAGCAGCGACAGCAGCTGCTGGTGGTTCGCGAGGGGCACGGCCGACTCGCCTGCCAGGTAGACGGGCAGGTTGTTGAGGACGTTCGACAGGCCGGCGCCGACCGCCGAGGCCCGGAACATGCCCACCACGCCCCCGTCCGTTCCCACCGCCGAGGTCAGGAGTTCGTGCAGGCCGTTGGCGTTGACCGTTTCCACCACCAGAAACAGCCCCGGCACCATGACGAGCAGCCGCCAGGGCACCAGCGACAGCCGCAGGCTGGCCGGGCGGCGGACGGCGAAGGCCACCACCACGACCGCCGCCGCCGTCGCGGACGCCGACCACAGCGGCACATCCGCGATCAGTATGGCCAGCAGAAATCCCACACAGACCACGGCGCACACCCGGAACAGCACCGGATCCCCGGGGCGATGCAGGTCCGGGGGCGTGTAGGACTCCGCCCCGCGCCGCCCGCGGCGCCAGAAGAACAGCCAGAGGCAGCCCATCGTCACGGCGATGGCCGCCAGTTGGGGCGCCCACATCGTGGCGGCCATCTGCGTGGGGCGCAGTGCCACGCGGTTCGCGGCCAGCAAGTTCGTCAGGTTGGACACCGGCAGCAGCAGACTGGCCGTATTGGCCAGCCACACCGTCGTCATCGCCAGCGGCACCGCGGCAATCCCCACCCGGGACGCGAGCGCCAGCATCACCGGGGTCAGCAGTACCGCCGTGGTGTCCAGATTCAGGGTGATCGTGGTGATCGAGGCGAAGGCCACGCACAGCACGAACAGCCGTCCGTAGCCGCCCCGCCCGGCGCGGGCCACGCCCGAGGCGACGACGTCGAAGACCTCGGCCTCGCTGGTGAGCTCGGCGAGCACGATGACCGTGCCGAGGAAGGCGAGGAGGGGACCGATCCGGATCATCGCTTGGCCGGCCGATTCCGTGGGAAGCAGGCCCGTCGCCGTGAACAGCAGACCGCAGGCGAGCAGCCCTCCGGCCAACCAGTCCAGTGGATGCAGACGTTGTATGGCGCGCACACGGAAAAGAGTAAACGCTGGGCAGCCGGTTGACGATGGATCATAGGATGGCGGGCATGGTGGCTCGCCAGGAATTCGGAGAACCCGAAACCCGCCCGGAAACCGGCCCGTTAGACTTCTTCATCAGCTACTCACCGGCCGATGAGCGGTGGGCCTCATGGATCGCCTGGACGCTGGAGGAGGCGGGCTACCGGACGGTCGTCCAGGCCTGGGACTTCGTCCCGGGCACCAACTTCGTGGACTTCATGGACCGTGGCGTCAGCGAATCCGCCGCCGTCATCGCCGTGCTCTCCAGCAACTATGAACGCTCCCGCTACGGGCGCATGGAGTGGCAGGCCGCGCTGCGCGCCGACCCCGACGCCCCGGAACGGAGACTGCTGACCGTCCGGGTCGAGGACATCCCCATCGAGGGCCTGCTCGCCACCATCACCTACGTCGACCTGGTCGGCGTCACCGACACCGCCGCCGCCCGCGAGATGCTGCTCACCCGGGTGGGCCAGGCGCTCGACGGGCGGGCCCGGCCCACCAGCCGCCCCGGCTACCCCGGCGGGCCCGCCGGAGCCGCCACCCCGGCCGGGATTCCGCGGCCGCAGTCCGGGGACGGCAGGCCGCTGGGCCGCCCCGGCTGGGCAGGGCGTCGCCGCCCGGCCCTCCCGCCGCAGTACCCCCAGGAGCCCGGAGCGCAGCACACCCGGGAGGCCGTCACCGTGCTGCACCTGGCGGGGCCCGCCTTCGGCCGTGGCCAGGACCCGGCCGCACTCCAGGCAGCCATCTGGGGCGACCTCGTCGAGCTCACCGACGCCGGCGCCCCCGCCCCCGACCTCCTCGTCGTCACCGGCGATCTCACCGCCTCGGGCAGCCCCCGCGAAACCGACCAGGCCCTGAGCTTTCTCACCGGCCTGCGGTCCCTGCTCGGCCTCGAACCCCACCGCCTCGCCGTGGTGCCCGGCGGTCAGGACGTCAGCCAGGCCGCCTGCCGCGCGTACTTCAACACCTGCGAAGCCGACGAGATGCAGCCCAGGCCGCCCTACTGGCCCAAGTGGCGGCACTACGCCCGGCTGTTCCACGAGCTCTACCAGGGCCTCGACGTCGTCTTCGACAGCGACCAGCCCTGGAGCCTGTTCCCCATCCCGGAACTGCGCACGGTCATCGCGGGCCTCAACTCCTCCATGGCGTACAGCCACCGGCCCGACGACCAGTACGGCTGGCTCGGCCCCGAGCAGGCCGCCTGGTTCGCCCAGGCCCTGCGCCCGTACGAGCAGGAGGGCTGGCTGCGCCTCGGCGCCCTGCGGCACCCGGTCATCGAGGACGGGGGCCGCCGCCCCGGCTCCGCGCACGGCCCCGGCCCGCTCCGCGACACCGCCGCCCTCGCCCGGCTCACCGCGCCCCGCCTGCACCTCCTGCTGCACGGCCCCGCCGGAGACGGACGCTCCGCCTCCGCGGCGCCCACCACCCCGTCCCTCCCCTTCACCACGGGTGAGCTGCCCGTCTACGGTGCGGCCGGCCCCGCCCGCCACCAACTGCTGCGGATCACCCGCGACGGCCTCACCCGCTGGCGGGAGCGTCCCGACACGGACCCGGAGCACGTCGAGGCCGACTGGCGGCGCGCCCAGCGGGTCTTCGGACCGCCGCGCCTGCAGCCCGATGCCGGCGGCAGTGCGCCTGAGGAGGGCAGGCCGGAGACCGCTGGGCCCGGCGCGCCGGACGTCGAGCCCGGCCGGGAGGCCCGCGCCCTCGACGACCCGCTCGACGAACTGGTGGCCCGCGTCGCCGAGGTCTGCCGCACCCGCCACGACGGTGCCCAGCTGCGGCGCATCGCCGGCAGTCCGCCCCAACTCCTGGTCACCTGGAACGAGTCCGGTTTCGTCCGGCAGCAGCGGGTCGGGGTCTGCCACGGCACCCCCTCCGCCGAGGACATCGACGGCTTCCTCGACCACGTCCACGCCTCCGACACCGAACCCGACACCGAACTCGTCCACGACGGGCCCGCACCGGCCCGCGAACTGCGGGAGCGGGCCCGCCGCCGGGGCGTCCGCGTCCGCAGCTTCACCGAGTTCCAGGGGCTGCTGGACCTGCGCGACTACGTCACCGCCCAGACCGAGCGGCTGCGCACCGACCTCCGCTACCGGCCAGACCTCTATCTCCCGCAGCGCTACCGGGAGGTCGAACGCCCGGGCGGCGAGGAGCGCGACGGGCTGGTCGACGACATGCTGCGGCTGCTCGACGCCGACCACGGCCGGTTCCTGCTGCTCCTGGGGGACTTCGGACACGGCAAAACCTTCGCGCTGCGCGAGCTCGCCCGCCGTATCCCCGAGGAGATGCCGCACCTCATCCCGCTGTTCATCGAGCTGAACACCCTGGACCGGGCCTATTCACTGGACGGCCTCGTCGCCGCCCACCTGGCAAACCACGGTGTCGACTCCGTCAACCTCCGCGCCTTCCGCTACATGTTCCAGCAGGGCCGGATCGTGCTGCTCTTCGACGGCTTCGACGAGCTGGCGAACCGGGTCAGCTACGAGCGGGCCACCGACCGGCTGCAAGTTCTCCTCGACGCCGTCGTGGACAACGCCAAGGTCGTCGTCAGCAGTCGCAACCAGCACTTCAAGTCCCAGGCCCAGGTGCTCACCGCCCTCGGGGAGCGCGTCGGACTGCTCCCGCAGCGCCGTGTCCTCGCCCTCCAGGAATTCACGCCCCAGCAGATCCGCACCTACCTGGCCAACCGCTACGGCGACGAGCAGGCCGCCGACCGCCGGGTGCGACTCCTCGAAGGCATCCCCGACCTGCTGGCGCTGTGCCGTAACCCGCGACTGCTCAGCTTCGTCGCCGACCTCGACCACGACCGGCTGCGCGCCGTCGCCGGGGCCGGGCGCGCGCTCAGCGCCGCCGGACTGTACGAGGAAGTGCTCACTTCCTGGCTGCAGTACGAGGAGCGGCGCGGCCAGGGCGGCGCCGGCGCGGCTCCCGGGATGGATCTGGACCAGCGGTGGGACGCGGTCACCACGCTCGCACTGCGGCTGTGGTCCAGCGGCCAGAGCACCCTGAGCCTCGACGAACTCACTGACGTCGCCGGGACGTTGACGGGCCTGGCGGACATCAGGCTCTCCGCGCGGGAGGCCGCCCACGCGATCGGCTCCGGCAGTCTGCTGGTGCGCAGCGACGAGGGGCTGTTCCAGTTCATCCACAGCTCCATCGTGGAGTGGCTGGTGGCCCGCGAGGCCGCGACCCGGCTCGCCCGCGGCGAGTACGAGCTGCTGGCGCGCCGCCCGCTGAGCCAGCTCACCGTCGAGTTCCTCTGCGACCTTGCCGACCACCGCACCTGCCAGGAGTGGGCCGAGCGGACCCTGGACGGCCCGGACGAGGACGGCGAGGGGGAGGGGCGGCGCGGGCAGGCCGACGAGGTCGCCCGGGCCAACGCGGTCAAGGTCCTCGCCCGGCTCCGGGTGCCCGCCCACACCGACCTGCGCGGCGCCGGCCTCGCCGGCGAGGACCTCTCCCACCGCGACTTCTCCGGCGTCGACCTCACCCGCGCCGACCTCACCGACACCCAGCTGGTCGGCGCCAACCTCTCCGGAGCCGTGCTGCGCGACGCCCGCCTGGTCGGCGCCCGGCTGGACCACGCCGACCTCACCGGCGCCGACCTGCGCGGCGCCGACCTGCGCCGGGCCCGGCTGATCCGCGCCGACCTGCGCGGCGTGCGGACCGAGGGCAGCCGCTGGAACCGGGCCGCGCTGATCGACGCGACCACCGACGAAGAAGCCCTGCGCCGCCCCGAACTGCGCGCCGCCGCCCTCGCCCCTGGCATGCCGGTCGACGCGGGCTTCCGGCCCTCCGCGGTCGGCGTCCCCTACGGCTTCGGCATGCAATCCGTCCGGCTGCCCGAGCCGGTCTCGTACAGCACCGACGGTGAACTGCTCGCCGTGGGCAGCGAGGACGGCGGCGTCCTGGTGTGCGACGCCGCCAGCGGTACGGCACTGCGCACCCTTCAGGGCCACGTCGGCCGCGTCTACGCCGTGAAGTTCCGCCAGGACCTGCTCGCCACGGGCGGGGCGGACGGCACCGTGCGGCTGTGGGATGCCGTCTCCGGCGCCTGCCTGCACCGGCTGGACATCCACCCGAGCGGGGTGTGGCCGGTCTCCCTCGACGCGGACGGCACGCTGCTCGCCACCGGCGACGCGGAGGGCACCGTCACCCTGTGGGACGCTGCCTCCGGCACCCGGCGGCACGAGCTGCTCGGGCACACGGCCCCCGTCTACACCGCGGTGTTCAGCCCCGACGGGCACACCCTGGCGACCGGCGACGGGGCCGCGGGCGTACGGCTGTGGGACACCCGCACCGGCCAACTGCGCATCGAGCTGCCCGGTCACGAAGGCGTCTGCAACCGGACGCAGTTCAGCCCGGACGGGTCGCTCCTGGCCACTGGTGACAGGGGCGGCGATCACGGCGGCACGGTACGGGTGTGGGACGTGGCCTCGGGCCGACTGCGGCACGAGTTCACCGGCCACACCGGGCGCGTCTATACCCTGGACTTCCACCCGAGCGGCAGGCTGCTGGCCAGCGGCGACACCGACGGACAGGTGCGGTTGTGGGACCCGGTGGCCGGGACCCCGGCCGGGCAGCCCGGCCGGGGCAGCGGCGCCGTGTACCAGGTGGTGTTCGACACGGACGGCACGCTGCTGGCGGCGGGCGACAGCGACGGCGCCGTCCGGCTGTGGCGGGTGCAGGCGGCCGGCACCGGGACCGACGGCCGGGGCCGCCCCGGCGATGCCCCCGGCTGGTCCGTGTCCCCGCTGCGCCAGCAGCCCGCCGACCACCGCGGATCCGTCTGGACCTGCCGGTTCCGGCCGCGTGGCGGCCTCAGCGGCACCGAGTCCGGCTCGCTGCTGGTGACGGCCGGCAACGACGGCGTGGTGCGGCTGTGGGACACCGCCAGTGGCCAGGGCCGGCGCATCCTGCGCGGTCACGGTCGCCGCATCGGCACCCTGACCTTCAGCGCCGACGGCTCGTACCTGGCGGCCAGCAGCAACGACGGCGTCGTACGGCTGTGGGAACCCGCGACCGGCCGTCGCCTTCGCGAGCTCAGCGGCCACAGCGGCCGCCTGGTGTCGGCCGTCTTCAGCCCCACCGGGGCCGGCGGAGCAGTCCTCGGCACCTCCAGCAACGACGGCGACGTGTACCTGTGGAACGCCGCCACGGGCGAGTACCAGCGGGAGATCGATGTCGAGACCGACCATGTGTGGGCCGAGGCGTTCAGCGGCGACGGCGAGCTGCTCGCCACGGCGAACGACGACGACACGGTCCGCCTGTGGTACCGCAGCACGGGCACGCATGTGACGACGCTCGCCCAGCACCGGGGCCGGGTGCGGTCGATCGCGTTCAGCGCCGACGACACACGGCTGGCGACCGGCTGCGACGACCGGGTCGTCCGCATATGGGACCTCCGGGAAAGCCGCCTGACCGCCGAACTCGACGCGCACCGGGACCGGGTGTACACGGTGGCCTTCGGGCCCGGCGACTCCTGGCTGGCCAGCGCGTCCTGGGACGGAGACGCGATCATCTGGGCCGACGGCAGACCACAGCACCTGCTCCGCGGACACTCCGGCCGGCTGTGGACCGCCGCCGTGCACCCGAGCCGCCCGTTGCTGGCCACGGCCGGCGACGACCGGATCGTACGGCTGTGGGATCCGCGCGACGGGCAGGAGACCGGCCAACTGACCGGGCACACGGGGCGGATCCTGTCGACTGCCTTCAGCCCGGACGGCTCGCTGCTCGCCAGCGGGGGCGAGGACGGCACGGTCCGGCTGTGGAGCGTGCCCGCACAGGGCGAGCCGTCCCTGCAGGCCACCTTGATCGGTGTACCGGGCGGCTGGGCCGCGCTCTCACCAACGGGTGGCTACAAGTACGAGGGCGATATCGCGGGCGAGTTCTGGCATGCGGTGGGCATGTGCCGCTTCGAACCGGGTGAACTCGACGGCCACCTTCCGGGAGTGCGCCGAATGTCACTCACCGCGCCGCTCGGCGGCTCCGACCCCAACGAAGGCTGAGCCGGAGGCGAGCCGTACGGAAGCGGTCCGCAGAGTGCCTAGACACCGCATCCTGAAACGGCGTCCCGGGGTGGCTCGAAGCCGGCTCCCCATGGGCCTGAACAGCTCCGGCCGCCACCCGTTCCTACGGGCGACGGCCGGAGTGCGAACCGACGGTCAGACCTTGGTGAAGCACAGCGTGTAGTCAGCGCCGCGGCGGCTCGAGACCTGAATGCCGTAATCGAATCCCGATCCGCACCGCTTGTCGGCACCGATCAGCTTGTCGCCGGTCTTGTACTGGGCCTCGTCCGAGCCACAGCCGACGATCACCGGCAGCGGTTCCCCCTTGGGGTCCTGGACCTTGACGCAGTCCCCGACCTCCGGGTTGTACTTCTTGTTCTCCTCGGCCCGCGCGGCCTGTGAGGCCTCCGCCTTGGCCTTGCCGCCATGGGGATCGGTGTTGTAGTTCCACACGTACCAGGCCCCGCCGCCGAAGACCGCCAGGACGATGACGGCGGTGATCAGCCCCCGCAACGGGCTGCTCCCTTGCGGCGGCCGCTGCGGTCCCTGTGGCCCGTGGGGTTGCTGCGGATGCCCATACGACTGCTGCTGCGGGTACCCGTACGGCTGCTGCTGCTGCTGCTGCGGCTGATTCTGATAGGGCGGCGGTGCGGACATGCCTGAAATCCCCCGTGGTTGACGACACGAATGAAGGGCAACGCGAATTGACCGGTGCAGGCTACCTGCCGGCGCCGACCCGCTGACCAGCAGCCCCGTCTGCCGACGTCCCCCACCACAGGGGTCTCTCCGGTCAGCGCTCGGCGACCAACAGGGTCTGCAGAATGCGGCCGCAGTCGCCGGCCGCGTCATCGAATTGCCCGAGTGCCAGCCCCGAACCGTGAGGGCTGGCCGCGGTCGACGACCGCATGCAGAGCCACTCACCGACCGGCTCACGGTGCAAGGACACCGTCACATCGGTGTTGATGACGAACTGTTGATGGTGGTCGAGCTCGAAGGCGACCGCCCAACTGCTGTCGGCCAAGGTGAGTGCCCGGGTCAGCGGCGTGTCCGGCTCGTCAGCCACCAACGGAATGCGCTGGCGGGCCCAGACCATGCCAGGGCCCGGTGTGTCAAAACTTTTCCCCTTTTCGAACCGCCATTCCATTGCGGCGATATAGCCGTCCATATGCGCGCCGGTCATGGCCTGTGGCGCCTGCGATTCAGGCAGCGGCGGCGGGCCGGCTTCGGGCCGTAGCTGTGGAGTGTCAGCCGGGCTGGCCGCGACCCGCCACGCCCGCGCCAGCATCACCGGCTTTCCGTTGGCGGTGAGCTCGCCCTCGACCAACTCCGTTCGCCCACCGGAGTGGACAGTGCGCACCTCGACCTGCAGGTCATCGACGGGAACCGGGCGTGGTAGCTCCAGTGTGATGCGGGCAATGCGAAAGCCCTGCCGGGCGGCGTGGCGCTCCAACGCCCTGCCCAGCAGTGCCGAGGGCGGACCGGCGTGTTGGGCCTTGGGACTCCATGGTCCCGCGGTGGCGGGGCTGCTCTCATAGCGGCCGTTGCCGAGGCTCCGGTAAAACGCGCGGTGCTGGGGTTCCGACTCGGCAAACCAACGATCAGTCATGCGAAAGGCTTACCCCCAAGCTCGCTGTCCAGGCAACGGCTGTCGGCGCTACTGCCGAACGTGCAGCAAGGTTGGACGGACGTTGCAGCGCCGTTTGCGAAGATTCGGCATCGGTCGACCACACGATCCAGCTACGCCGGTCCGGGGGCCTGCCTGTTGTCGCTGTTGTCGCGCATGGGTCGGCGCACGCGATCGAGCAGTGCGGCCGGATCCGCCTGGGCCTGCAGACCGCGGAGCAGCAGATGCCACAGGTCATGCAGGCGCTCCTCGATGTGCCGGCGGCCGTCCAAGGCGTCGGAGACGGTGTGCAGACCGAAGAAGGCGCAGACGATGCCATGGGCGGTGGCGGCAGGCGGCACATCGGCAGCGACTTCCCCGTTACGGGCGGCTTCTTCGAGCAACTGCGTGACCGCTTCGATCCAGCCGAGGAATGGTGCGGGGAGCTGCGTGTCGATGGCTTTGCGTTCGGCCCAAAGGCGGGCTCCGGCCCGGACGATGATGTCGTCACGAAAAGCCCGGGCCACGTCGAAGCTCAGCCCGATGAGTTTCTCCAAGGCGGGCAGGCCGGGCTGCTGGTATCGGCCGATCAAGTGCGGCCAGGTGGCGAAATGCTCCTCGACAATGGCGAGGGCGAGCTTCTCCTTGCTGGCGTAGTGGAAATAAATGGCACCGCTGGTGCGACCGGAATGCGCACTGATGTCACTGATGCTGGTACCGGCGTACCCTCTCTCGTCGAACAAGGTTGCTGCCGCCTCAAGAAGGGACCTGCGCGTCGTCTCCGCCCGGATCTGCACATACACCTCAGATATCGTTCTCGTTCCGCCGGATGGCAACCTACCGCTCCGCGCGCCCCGCAATTCAAGGGTGCGCACGTACGGTTCTCGGTATTCCCTGGTCGTATGAGCACGCCAACAGCCGATGCCGCCGGAAAGAGTGAGCCGCTCAGCTGGTCGCGTACGGTCGAGCGGGAGCTGGTGCACCGGACCTCGGTGGCAGAGGTCCTCCTCACCGATGTACGACCGACCGATACCGCGCATGTCTTCCTGGCAGCGGCGTCATGGCCACGTGCGCATACGACCTTCCCGCGCGACGGGTCACAGCGGCACAGCCCACTCATCCTGGTGGAGACGCTGCGTCAGCTCGGCCTCTGCATTCCCCTGCGGTTCTATGCCGTTCCGGAGGCGTTCCACGCGGTCATCACCGACCTGTACTTCCATCTCAGCCCCGCCGACGAGCCGCCGGCCCGCCCCGGAGCGACCGAGGTCACCTGCTGCGCACGGGTGAGCGCCCTACGGCGAGCGCCGGACGGGTCCATCGTCGGTCTGCGACTCAACGTCACCTTCGCCACCCGTGGGGTGATCTTCGGCTGTGGTGGCGGGGGCGTGCGATTCCTGGACGGCGCGCGCTTCACCGTGCTGCGCGCCGGAAGCACGGTCGATGCCGCCCCGGCCTGCCCTTTGGGTGACGGGAACCGCCCGCCGGCCGCCCGGCTGACTGTGAACCACCCGCATGACGTGGTCCTCGCTCTCGACGAGGGCGGGCTGTTGGTGTCGCCGGCCGACCCGCTGCACCCGTTCTTCTTCGACCACCCCACCGATCACGTACCCGGCATGGTGCTGTTGGAAGCCGCCCGGCAGGCCGCCTCCTATCGCAGTCAGGGCAGGCTGAGCCGGCCCCTTTTCGGTTGGCTGAAGGCCTCGCGGTTCACCGAACTGGCCCCACCCGCACGTGTGCTGTGCACTCGGCACCGCTCGACGTGCGTATTCCGCATCCGCCAGGGCGGCAAGGAAACGGCTTGGGGCACTCTCGGTTATATGTAGAGCATAAAATATGGACATTTATGAACCTGTTGACCACCCTGCGTTGCCGTCCGTAACGTAATGATCGTTATTTTCTGGCATGGCGCGGGAGCAACTCCTCTCCATGAGCGCTGCCCGCTGCCGGAAATCCCTCGGCCCGGTGCCGAACGTCCGTGAAACCGACGCTGCTCCGCCCCTCTCGCGACCGGTCACAGCGGCGCCTCCGGGCCCGTCAGAACGGATTCTCGGATGACCGCAGACAGCCTCCTTTCCTGGACCCCCGCCGCCGTCGTCTTCGACTGCGACGGCACGCTGATGGACACCGAACGCCACTGGCAGGACGCCCGTGACATGGTGCTGCACAGCTACGGATTCACCCCCTCGGCCGCATTCGCGGAAAAGGCCCGGGGGCTGCACTACACCGAATGCGGGCGCTTGATGGCCGATGTGGCCGGCCGCCCGGAACTGACCGGGGACATGACGGAATCGCTGCTCGAACGTTTCCGTGACCTCGTCGCCGCGGACCCCACCACCATGCCCGGGGCGCCGGAACTGGTCTA
The DNA here is from genome assembly GCF_043200375.1 of Streptomyces sp. NPDC048434. Lineage (NCBI taxonomy): Bacteria > Bacillati > Actinomycetota > Actinomycetes > Kitasatosporales > Streptomycetaceae > Streptomyces > Streptomyces sp. NPDC048434. The sequence continues at coordinate 303,653 of NZ_JBICXQ010000005.1, forward strand.
TTCGACCGTGCAGTTCGCGCCGCTGGCGGTGGCCAGCAACTGCCCGCTGGAAGTCGTCGAGTCGTGCCTCGGTATGGCCGGGCTCCGGGATTGCTTCAGTCACATCGTGGTGCCCAATGCCACGACGAGACCCAAACCTCATCCGGACGTCTATCTCACCGCCGCCCAGCTCTGCGGAGTGGAACCCGGTGACACGCTGGCCGTCGAGGACTCCCACTGCGGCATCCAAGCCGCCGCAGGTGCAGGCATGCGGGTACTCGGAGTCGGCCCCCGGCCCAGCGACCAGGAGACCGCATTGGCCGACTGGTGGGTCCACTCGCTGGAAGAGCCGGCAGTGCAGGGGTGGGCCGACGCCCGCATCCCTGCTCAGGGCTCTGGTCCCACTGTGCCCGAGGCCGGGACACCACGAGCGTGACCGCGGTCCGGTCCGGGCGGACGTCTCCCTGAGCGGGCCGCACCGCACCATCGCAGGCGTGTGGAAGCCGCTCCCGTCCTCGCCGTACGGAGCGAACCGATGTGCTCCCGGCCAACACAGCCCTGAGTGGGGGAAGTTCTGACGATGCTCGGATGCGTGCGGGGTGCGGCGTGCGCCTTCCGTCGCTCCCCGGGCCCTTCCTCAGCCCGCCGCTACGCAGCGGCCGGAAGGGCCCGGGTGTGAGGCTCCCGCTTCACTGGCGCGGTCGGACGCGTGGGGGACGGGGCGGGCACCCGTTGCCCTTGCCGTACCTGGGGGCGGGACCAAGCCCGATCCGTCGGATCACGTACCCTCAACGGATGACCACGTGACGTATCCGTATCCGACGGACGGGCCCTCCGCCGCCCCCGGCGCCCGCCCGTTCACATGCCGCCGCCCGAAGTCTTCCGGAGCCGGCCCCCAAACTGAATCCCCAGCTTTTGTCGCTTCCTCGCGGCAGGTCCGAACGCAAACTGCCCACCCCCACCGATGGAGGCAGCCCGACGATGACGAACAACGCAGCAGTGCATGCTTCGCGGAGGAACCGCAAGCTGACGCCGACCGCCACCGCGGCAGGGGCGGCGGTGATTGCGGCGTTGTTGCTCGCCGGCTGCTCGACGGAGGAGCCGGATCAGCCCAAGCGCCCGAGTCCAGTGGAGCCCTCGCCGCAGAAGAGCAGCCATGCCCCCGCGGAGAAATCCAGCGCTTTCTCGCCGTACGTGGACACCTCGCTCAGGCCCCCGTACGACCTTCTCAAGGGTGCCGAGGAGACCGGCGTGAAGGAGTACAACCTCGCATTCGTCTCCCCGGGAGGCGGCTGCGTACCCAAGTGGGGCGGCAGGCAGGCGCTCCGCGACAACCCGGTGGCGCGGCAGGCGGACGCGCTGCGCGCCAAGGGCGGCGATGTGCGGATCTCCTTCGGCGGGCAGAGCGGTAACGAACTGGCCAGGGTCTGCGGCTCGGTGGACAAGCTGGTGAATGCGTACAGCGAGGTCATCGACGCCTACCACCTGACGAAGGTCGACTTCGACATCGAGGGTCCCGCCCTGACGGACACCAAGGCCAACAACCTTCGTGCGCAGGCGATCGCCCGGCTCCAGCAGCGCAAGAAACTGGATGTCTCCTTCACTCTCCCGGTGCTCCCCTCCGGTCTGAACCGGCACGCCGTCGCGGTGCTGGAGAACGCCAAGAAGCACGGTGACCGGATCTCCTCCGTGAACATCATGGCCATGGACTACGGCACCTACTACCACGGTGACATGGGCGAATACGCCATCGCCGCCGCCACCGCCACCCAGAAGCAGGTCAAGGCGGCCCTGGGCATTCGAACCGAGGCCGAGGCCTGGAAGACGGTCGCGGTCACGCCGATGATCGGCGTGAACGACGTCAAGGTCGAGGTCTTCCGGCCCGACGACGCGGCCGAGCTCAAGAGGTTCGCTGAGAAGAAGGGGCTCGGCCGGCTGTCGATGTGGTCGGTCACCCGGGACAAGGCCTGCCCGGGAGGCCCGAACTTCAAGGCGGCAGCGACCTGTTCCAGCATCGGGAAGGCCGCCAACGAGTTCGCGAGGGTTTTCACCGGCTGAGCAGCATGCGTGGTCCAGCGGGTTGCGCAGCGGTTCCCGTCGCTCCACGCTCGCGGCCTGTCGGGCGGGCGTAGGCCATGTCGCCGTGGAGGAAATTCATGTGCGTGCGGCATCCGGCGCTGTCAAGCTGCGCCGGTGAACCGTGAACAGATCTCGGCACTCGCCCATGCCGACCACCCGATCAAGTCCCCGCTCGACGACGACTCGGTACGCCGACTGCTGGAGCGCGGCCTTCCGCGCGGCAACGAGCGGGTACTCGACCTCGGTTGCGGGGGAGGGGAATGGCTGCTGCGCGCCCTGGCCATGCACCCTCAGGTGCACGCCGAGGGGGTCGACATCTCCGAGGAGGCGCTGGCGCAGGCCCGGCAGGCCGCGGCCCGCCTCGACGTCCAGGATCGCCTCGTACTCCACCACCAGGAAACCGCAAGCTTCTCCGCACCGCGCCCGTTCGACCTGGTGCTCAGCGTCGGGGCCGCGCACGCCTTCGGCGGCCTGCTGCCCACCCTGGCTGCGGCGCGCAAGCACCTGGCTCCTGGGGGACATGTGCTGATCGGTGACGGCTTCTGGGACCGCGAGCCCGCACCGGAGGCCGTCGAGATGCTCGGGGACTTCGCCGACCTGGCAACCACGATGGACCGTGTCACCGCGGACGGGTGGACTCCTGTGCACGGCCATGTCAGCACCCGCAGTGAGCTGGACGACTACGAGTGGTCGTGCTGGGGCTCACTGGCCTCATGGGCCCTGGACCACCCCGCCGACCCGGACAGCTCGCAACTGCTGGAGACAGCCGCCACTCGGCGCTCCGAATGGCTACGCGTCTACCGGGACACCTGGGGCTTCGTCTGCCTGGTCCTGCGTCACACATCCGGCTGACCCCGGAACAGCACCAACTCCCCGTCGGACAGGGGGGATTCGATCACGCCACCGCGTTTGTGCCGAGCTGCGCGGGGCACACGGCTTGACGTCCCCGGCCGACACCCCCGTGCGGCCGGGGGCTTCTACTTCCTGTCTTCCGGTGACGCCTCCGCACGGGGCGCTGAGCGTCGGTGACGGTCCGGCTCGGCTACGCCGGGAGCTGGGTCGTGAGCACCTCCAGCTCTCGACGGAGGGGCGTTCGGTGAACAACCCCGGCCCACTTTCTGCGAGGGCGTTGCCGACTCCGTGCGGGCGCCCGAAGCCGCCGGTCAGCGGCGTCGGGCGCCGGGTAGGTGCGGGACCTGGGTTTACGCCGACCGTACGGGGCCCACGCCCTCGACCTCGAAGACGACCTGGTCCTCGTAACACCACCACCAGGCCTCGCCGGGCTCGTAGGACCGGATGAGCGGGTGGCCGGTGGCGTCGTGATGGGCCGTGGCGTGCTTGTTCTTGGAAGAGTCGCAGCAGCCGATGTGTCCGCAGCTCTGGCACTCGCGCAGGTGCACCCACTGGTCGCCCAGTGCGACACACTCCGGGCAGCTGTCAGGGCTGTCCGGGCTGACCGGCTCCACCTGATTGAGGTGCTCACAGATCAGGCCGCCCGCCGTTCCTTCGCTGAAAGCCATGTTGCCTACTCACCGCACGCAGCCCACACCCTGACCGGCCCCTGGGGCATCTGCACGGGGACCCCTCACGGACGCTTGTCGCAGGGGTACGACCGAGCAGGGTCAGCTGGTGCCGTCGTTGGGAGGGAGGACGAAGTAGTCCAGCCCACGTCCTGGGGCGCCCTGGCCCGGCCGCGGCGCCGCAATCATCACTTCTACCCTCCCACGCGGCGGCACCCTGTCAAACGGTGGACTGGACCACTCGCATTTCGATCACCGCTTCTGCCGGAGGAGGCGCGGGTCCGCTGACGCCATCGCGCAGCATCCTGCCAAGAGGAGCCCAGGTGTCGGAGTGATCACTCAGATGCTCGGTCCCCGTGCCGAGACGCGCGGAGACGACCACGGCCGCCAGGCCATGCGCCACCACGCGCGGCCTGGCTGTGGCTGCCCGTGGCTGCCCGCGCCCCACCGACGGCAGGCCCGCTGCCCGACCCATCCACACCTCGACCGGCGACGAATACACCAGGTGACGAACGCACCGGATGAGGGCGCCCTGAAAGCCGCGCTGCTCCCTCGCCGGGCCGGCTGCACCGCTTTCTCCTACAGGGCGCCGGACCGTGGGAAACCGCGTACGTGCACACTCCTCGCAGACCTTCCCGTTCCCCTGGTGGATTGGACACCCAGATGGCTTCCGCACCCCAAATCGGCTCGCCGGTACCCGACTTCACCCTGCCCGGTGGTGTGCTGACGGGCGACCGCTTCGAGCGTCGCGACTACACCCTTTCCCTTCAGCGCGGCCGCCCGCTCGTCCTGGCGTTCTATCCGGGCGACGACACCAGTGTGTGCACCAAGCAGCTGTGTTCCTACTCCAGCGGCCTTGAGCAGTTCCAGGACCAGAACGCGGAAGTCTGGGGTATCAGCCCTCAAGATGTCGACAGCCACGAGCGGTTTGCGCGCAAGTACGACCTGCGGATGCCCCTGCTCGCCGACACCGATCGCCGGGTCGCCCGCACCTTCGGCGTCGCCGCCCCCGGCATCGGACTGCGCCGGGCGGTGTTCCTCATCGGACCCGGCGGCACCTTGCACCGGAAGCACGTGGCGCTCCTCGGCGCCACCTTCCAGCCGGTCGACACCCTCGCCCGGCAGCTCGCCGGGATGGCAACCAGCTGATCGATGACGGGCTCGGATGAGTACCTGTGCCGTCGGCCACTGAATCCGCAAAAAACCTTCTGGAGCGATCGACCAATCCGCTCCTGGGCGGGTTCCGAATACCGGTCATGAGCACGCGACGACAGAGAGCCACCCGCACGGTACGAGGCGTAGTGAGCATCCTCGTGGCTGAGCGCGTGGCCGTGTCCGTTGCGGAGCCGGCGTCCGTTGCGCCCGGTCTCGACCGGCCGCGTGTCCCGGATCCCGGGGGTGAGCCCGCACCAGGACTGCAGTGACGCCACCCGGTCCGGCGTCCGCCACAGCGAGGAAGCTTCCGGCGGCACAGGCCATCCGTTCGTCCCACCCAACATCGAAATCCTCTGGAGATTACTGTGAGCACCCTGCGTTTCCGTCGTGCCGCCTTCGCTGTCACCGCCGCGGCGGTTCTGTCGATCGCACTGGCCGCCTGCTCCAGCGACATGGACAGCAAGGACAAGGCGTCCGACAAGTCCTCGACCGCCTCCGGTTGGCATTCGGTGGTGGTCACCGTGGCCTGACACCCCACGCCGCGGCCGACGTCACCTCACCATGGAGCCGGATCCGCACCCCCGGGCCGCAGACCGGGCGAGGCGTTACGCTCGCTTTGTATGGACTCGTACCGACTGCGGAGGCGGCCATGAGGCAGAACGAGGAGTACCCGACTCCGTCGCAGGCCGAGGGCGAGAGGCTGGAGGAGGACCGGGATCCGGCCGAGCAGCGCCACCCTGCGACGACCCGTACCCAGCCGTCCCAGGCGGAGGGCGAGCGCCTGGCGGAGGACGACGAGAGGTGACAGGAAGGGGAGGGATACACGGTCCCGCCCTGCCGGCACCTCTTCCGTAGGAGAGGGAAGAGGTGCCTTCTCCTGCTGTGGGCCGAGTCGGGGGCCTGAGCGCGGTCCAGTAGGCGTCGCGACCCACGACGCGAAGAGGGCCCAGGCGACGGAAAGCAGCAGTGACCGCGGGCGGGGTGAGCATCCCACGACCAGCTCGGGCCTGCCGGTCTGTGCGCTGCGCTTGAAGTGCCCCGGTAGGCCGTACGCACCGGGTGCCGGTGAGGTGTGCGGGTCATTCACGGCGATCGATGTTGCCTCCGGGCGGATGGGGGGAAAGGGACGCAGGGTGCGCGAAGTTACCGATCCCTTGCTGGATCTCGTCCGATGGCACAGCGAACCCGTCGTCGCCCAGACGCTCCGCTCGACGGTGGCCGCCGTGATTTCCTATGTCGTCGCCCTGCTGCTGAGCAGCGAACCGGCGCCGCTGACCGCACCCCTGACTGCCCTGCTCGTCGTCCAGGTCACCCTGTACACCACCCTCACCACCAGTGTGCGCAGGGTGAACGCCGTCGTGGTGGGCGTCCTCATCGCCATCGGCTTCAGCTCCCTGGTGGGTCTGACCTGGTGGAGCCTGGGCCTGATCATCCTCGCGTCGCTGGTCATCGGGCGCTTCGTCCGGGCCGGTGAGTTCGTGCCCGAGGTGGCGATCAGCGCGATGCTGGTGCTCGGGGTGACGACTACGCGGGTGGCCGCGACGGCCTGGGACCGGGTGTTGGAGACGCTGATCGGGGCGGTCGTCGGACTGCTCTTCAACATGCTGTTCGTGCCACCCCTGTGGGTGCAGCCCGCCAGTGAGGCCATCGAAGGCCTGGCTGCCCGGATGAGCCGGTTGCTGCTGAGCCTCGGCGAGGAGATGACGGGCCACACACCCGTGGCGGAGGCGGCAGCCCGGTTGCACGAGGCGCGGCAGCTGGATCACGACATCGTGCAGGTGGACGAGTCGCTCCGGCAGGCGGAAGACAGTCTCCGGCTCAATCCTCGCGTCAAGGAGGGCCTGCTCTCCCGTGTCGTCCTGCGTACCGGCCTGGACACCTTGGAGATCTCCGCGGTGGTGCTCCGTACGGCGTGCCGCACACTGACCGACCTCGCCAAGGCGCGGACCGATGAGCCGCTCTTCTCGCCGGCCCTGGCCACCGCCCTGCAGGAGCTGTTCGGCCATATGGCCCGCGCGGTCGAGAGTTTCGCGGTCCTGATCACCACGCAGGTCAGTGCCAATGCGGAGGAGGCCGAGGAGCGGCTCGCCCAGGAGCTCGCCGCGAGCCGCGAGAGCCGCGAGATCGTCGCGCATCTGCTCCTCGACGGTGTGCAGGAGCATCCGCGGCAATGGCAGCTGCACGGCGCGCTGCTGGCCGAGATCGATCGGATCCTGGATGAGATGGACGTGGCGAAGCGCTCCGAGCGGCTCGTGGAGGAGCTGAACCGCCAGGCCCGCGAGCAGCGCGAGAAGTACCCGCTGGTGGACAAGCTGCGCGCCCGGTTGCGCCTGGGACGGCAGGGACGGCAGGGACACCGCACTACGGACGCGGCGCACTAGGCCGTTCTTCGGATCAGCGCGGGCCCGCGAGCGAAGGACACGGCCTGAGCAACGGCGGTGTGCGTCTCGGCGTTCCATGCCGGATCCTGAGTCTCGCCCCTCAGCAATCGCTCGGTCAGGGTTTTGAGGCGGTCGCTGAGCTGTGGTGCCGCCGGAAGGGCTGACGGCACCGCAGTCGATCGGCCCGGTCAGGCGCTGATGCAGGTGTTGCCTGAGGCCGCGTTCAGCAGTGCGACGATGTCGATGGAGTTGCCGCACAGATTGATCGGAACGTGGATCGGCACTTGGATCACATTGCCCGAGATGATGCCCGGCGACCCGGCGGCGACTCCTTCGGCGCCACCGTCGGCGCTGGCAGGGCCGGCGAGAACTCCAAGAAGAGCGGCGGTTCCGAGAACGATTGCAGCGATGCGGCGCATAGGTATTTCCTTTTCCGGCAGAGCAGTTGGGATGACTCGGCGGCTGGACGAGGCGCGGGAGAGCTGACCAAGCGCACATGCCTGCATGTGCCGTTCACTCAAACGAGAGTGCCGCATCGATCCGCTTCTTCGGACCGGATCTGCCCTGGCCCGTACGGGTGTGGAAGTGGCCGCGGTCCTGCCGAGGTCTGGGGCGGTGCGAGCAGCGGCCCGTCAGGCAGCCGGTGCGTCAGGTCTGGCGCAGCCGATCCGCTTCCCGCGCCCGGGCCGGATCGTCCGGCCGCGGTGGCTGTACGAGGGTGTGGCGGTGGACGGGCGGCAGGCCGGGAAGTAGTCCGGGCCAGACGACATCCAGGACGTGGGCACTTGGCGTGAACAGCCCGGATGCCAGCGTCGGCAGGTCGGCGACGTCATGCCATTCCCAGCGGTGGACGAGCTTCGGCTCCCGCACGGCCGGCTCGCCGCGGAAGGCGACGACGCGCACGGCGCCGGTCACCCGCGGAATGCCATGGGCGGTGTCCATCAAGATCGCCAGCAGGCACGCGTCGGCCGCCTCGGCCTGCAGGCCGGTCTCTTCTTCGAGTTCGCGCACGGCGGCCTCGACGAACGACTCGTCGCCGTCGTTCTTGCCACCGGGCAACTCCCACACCCCCCGCACGGACCTGCCCAGCAGCACACGGCCCGCATCGTCCGTCACCACGACGCCTGCGCCGGTCAGCGCGTGCGGGGACGGGCGCCCCTTGCCGCTGAACGCCACCGCGCCCGGTTCAGGGTCGCGCAGCACGATGATCGCCAGCCCTTCGGCATCACGTCGTTCGACCGTGCACCATCCGGCGGACAGCAGACCGATCTCCTCCTCGTCGAGCGCAATGTCGCGCCGCTCGACGGGCACCTCGTCCACGACCGGCGTGATCACCACCACCGCGCCGCCGGGGCTCAGCCGTTCGCGCAGCCGGTGCATCACTCGCGTGCGGTCGTGGAGGAAGGCGTAACTCAGCCGGAACACGATCAGGTCGTACGAGCTGTGCAGGCCGTCGAGGGAGTCCCGCTCGATGTCGCACTGCACAAATCTTCCCGTGCCGGCCGCAATCGGCATCTGCGTGGCGGTGGTGATGGCTGAGGGGGCGTAGTCGACGGCATCGACGGTGTAGCCGAGGGTGGCGAGATGGCGGGCGAGTTCGCCCACGCCGCAGCCCACGTCCAGGGCATGGCCGCCGCCAGGCGGGTCGGGGGCAAGGTCACGAAAGAGGATGTGTTCGGTGTCGCCGAGCGGCCGGAAGGAACGGCCTGCTCCGTAGTGGGTATCCCATTCGTCTTGCGTGGCGTGTCCCATGGCGAAAACCCTTCGGCTTCGGAGGTACCGGATAGGTAGGTGAGGATCAGAAGAAGGTGTCGGGCAGGCGCAGCAGGTACTCGCCGTTGTCGTTGATGAGCATCGTGGCTGTGCCCGCCGACTTGGGGAGTTGGGACCGGTTCATCGGGTCACCGCTTTCGGGGGACGGGCCGGGTGGCGTGCGGGGCAGTTGCCGCGACGGAGGTTCTGGTGCCGCCACGGGGACCGCCCGGCGCCGCACGCGTCGGCCGAGGCTTTCGCGGCGCCGGTTCAGCGGAGGTGGTCACGCAGCACATCCTCCGCCTTGGGATCCATGCTCGCGGTCGGTTCGTCCAGCAGCAGTACGGACGTGTGCTTGTACAGCACTCCGCCTCGGGCCGTCGGCGACGGGGAGGCGTCCCCCCCCAGGACCGACCCGACCGGGAGCGGATGCACGCGCAGGCGACGCGAGAAAGAGGCCATGGCGCGCTCCCTGGTGATCTCGCAGACCGCCAACTCGGCCTCGGGAACGGTTTATTCGATCGCGCGGTGTCGCGTTGTCCGCTACACATGGCCGGTGACTGATCCCCATCCTCTCCGCCCCCTCACCGATGACGAGTTCGTGCCGTGGGCCCGCATGGTCGCCAACACCTATGGCGAGGACCGGTCCGACGAGGAACTGGCCACCGAACGAGCCACGATTGAACTGGATCGCACGATCGCCGCGTTCGACGGCAACACCCCCGTCGCCGGCACCGCGGCCTACACCCGCTCCCTGGCCGTTCCCGGCGCCGTGCTCCCGGTCGCGGGCGTCACCTGGGTGGGCGTGGCCCCCACCCACCGGCGCCGCGGCATCCTCACCGCGATGATGCGCAAACAGCTCACCGACCTGCACGATTCCGGCGGTGAGCCGGTCGCTGTGCTCCGCCCTGCCGAAGCCGCCATCTACGGCCGCTTCGGATATGGACCCGCCACGCGCGGGGCCCGGCTCCAGTGCGAGAAGCGCTCCATGACCTTCCGACCCGGGACCGAATTCGGCGACGGAACCATCGGGCTCCTGGGCCGCGATGAAGCCCGTCCGTTGATCGAGAAGGTCTATGACCAGGTTCGCACCGGCGCGGTCGGCTGGCCCGGCCGAACCGACGGCTCCTGGAACAGCCGCCTGTTCGACGAGCCGCAGGCGCGCGGCGGCGCGACGTCGCTGCGCTTCGCCGTGCACCGGGATCCGAGCGGCCATGTCACCGGGTACGCGCTTTACCGGATCAAGAGCGAACGCGACATCTTCGGCAACGACAAGAGCGCGGTGCAGGTCGTGGAGTGCGCGACGACCTGCCACCGGGCCTACGCCGCACTGTGGCGGTTCCTCGCCGGCATCGACCTCGTGCCCTGGATCGAGTACGAGGCGGCGGTCGACGAACCGCTGCCGCATCTGCTGACCGATCCCCGTGCGGCGCGCTCCACGCCCGTGGACCGCCTGTGGGTACGTCTGGTCGACGTCGACCGGGCGCTGGCAGGGCGCCGCTACTCGACGCCGTTGAACCTCGTCCTGGACGTGGAAGACAGCTTCTGCCCGTGGAACACCGGGCGCTACCGGCTGCGGGCCGACGACGAATCGGCCGCCTGCGAGCGCACGGACGATCCCGCCGACCTCCAGCTGACCTCGACCGAGCTGGGCGCGGCTTTTCTCGGCGGGACGACTCTCGCCTCCCTCGCGGCCGCGGGCCGGGTCAAGGAACTGCTGCCGGGTGCCCTGGCACGCGCAACGAGCGCCTTCCGCGGACATCGGGATCCCTTCTACCCCGGAGGCTGGGCATTCCCCGCCTACTGAGCGTTCTGCGGCCGTGGCTCGGTGCGGGCACCCGAAGAAATCGGACGGCGCTCACACGCGCGCCGCAACAGGCGGGCGCGGCCCGTGCGATTCCGCAAGCCCAGGGCTGGGAAGAGCTGTCGCAGAAGATCCGCGACGTCAGGGAGTAGTGGCATGTCCGGACAGCACTGGAGCGAAGAGACCCACGAGTTGCTCAACGACGCCAGGGAACTGGCTGCCAAGATCACGGACCCTGGGGCGAAGGCGGCGGCGCTGACGCAGATCGCGCAGACGCTCTACAGCCGGGAGGCGTTGCGCGAGCTGTCGACCATCCGGGCCCAGCTGGAGACCATCAGCAACAGCCTGGGGGAGACAGCCGGCCGGTGACGCCCAGGGGATGCTGCGGGCGTCCGTGTCGCTCGTGCCTGGCACGAACGGAAGGCGGTCTCCTGCAGGAACGGAAGGCGGTCTCCTGCAGGAACGAGAAGGTGGTCTCCTGCCTGCAGCCCGGGGCAACGGTCCTGGCCGGAGCCACAGCTTCGGCTCTTCGGGCCGGGGTGGGCAGCCGGGCGGCGGGCGAGTCGGGGCGCGTGCCGGTGTAGCCGCCGGTGCAGGCCCCACGCTTGACCTTGAGGCCGGGTTTCGACGGGGCGAAAGCGGCAACGTGTTTGTCATGTCCAGACACGTCCGTAACGGCAGAAGCGAAGCAGCGAAAGTCATCGTCGTCATCGCGGACCTCACCGCGGTGATCCTCGGCCTGTGGATCCTGTTCGCCCTCCTCGACGCAAACCGCGCCAACGACCTGGTCAGTTGGGTGCGAGCGGCCGCCGGCTGGCTGGCCGGATGGTCGCACGACCTGTTCACCATGGATCCGGACTGGGTGCGGACCGTGCTGAATTACGGGCTGCCCGCCGTGCTTTACGTCCTCCTTGGGCACGCCCTTGCCGCCCGGCTCCGCCGCGCCTGATGACCTGAGTCAGGAGTTCGGGGCGAGGAGTGACCCCGTCGGTCACGTCGGCCGTCCTAGGGAGGGCGGGGACGTCGTGAGCGGGAGTGCATGACGGCAGCCGCCGAAGACCGCGAGGAACCCCTGCTCCTTTCCTGCTCCCGGTTCCCGGTTCCCGGTTCCCGGTTCCCGGTTCCCGGTTCCCGGTTCCCGGTTCCCGGTTCCCGCGGGGACGGTCTCGGAACGACGACACCGTCCGTGGTCGCCCGAGCCCGGCAGACTGGCACCATGCCATGCAGCGAAAAGGGGACCGGGTGAACGCCGACGGCGCGGGCTTCGAGGTGGCCGACGGCGACGGTCGCCCGCCGGTGGAGACGGACCCGACGAGGGGCACCGCGGTCCAGGCCGCGTTCAACGGGTTGCTGCAGATCCGGCGGATGATGAACGCAGGAGCCGCCGATCCGCTTGCGGTGCCGGCGGAATGGGAGCGCAACCAAGTGGTACGCGCCGTTGCTCTGGCCCTGGAGGCCGCCGGGATTGCCCCCTCGGCAGTCGACGAGGATGGTCAGCGGGTGGCGACGGGGTACCGCGTGTGTGCGGCCGACACGCACGGAGTGGCGCGGGTCGAGTGGCTGGGGCCTGCGGGAAGCGGCGCCGCCTACGCCGAGCAGGAAGAGCTGCGGCGCTGCGTCGTCGCGTTGCGTCGGCTGGGGTGGGAAGCGTTGGAGTACCGCGGACCACGCCGGCGCCGATACCTCGAAGTCGAACCGCCCGGCCGGGCCCGCCCCGAAAGGCTCCGCCCGCTGTGACGCCCGCCGTCACAGCGACGGCCCGCCCCTCCTGGTGCGGTTCATGGCGCGTGCTGCTGCGACGGCGGTGCCAGTCCCTCCTCTGACATGGGCGACCGGGAAACGGTTCGAGCCAGATGGCCGCCGGCCGACTCCGCCAAGGTGCGGATCGCCGGGTGCCAGGGGCGGCCATGCGGTCCGGTCAGTACGAGACGGCGCGAGGTCTGGGGTTCCAGCGGCAGCAGGACCAGATCAGGGGGGATCAGAGCACGCGAGACCTCGGACAGGATGGTCACGCCGATGCCGGCCTGCACCATGCTGATCAGAGTCGCCAGGTCCCGTACCCGGTGAGTGGGGGTGAACCGCAGCCCGGCCAGGCCGTGGATCGTACGGATGCGGGCTTCGCAGCCATTGGGTGAGATCAGGAACTGGTCGTCCTCCAGCTCGCGGATGTCGACGGATGGCTCGTCCGCCAAGGGGTGGTCCCGGGGCAGCAAGGCCCGGTAGCAGTCCACCGCGAGCTGGATGCCGGGGCCGGGCGGCGGGTCGATCAGGACGGCGGCCTCGGCCGTCCCGTCCTCCAGCCAGCCCGAAACTTCGGCGCTGTCACCCTCGAAGACCCGCACCGTGATCCGCGGCTGGTCCTCGCGCCAGTGCCGGAGCAGACCGGGGACCAGCCCCTGGCAGACCGTGGGTGTGGCGGCCAGCCGCACGGTGCCGGTCATCGCCTCGGTGGCATCGACCGCGATCCGCTCCACGGACCGGGCCGCCGACAGCGCGATGCGGGCGTGTGGCAGGACCCGCTCGCCGAGTGCCGTGGTCCGGGCCGGGGTGGCGCGGACCAGCAGTGGGGCGGCCAGCTCGCGTTCCAGGGAGGCGACGGCGTGCGACACCGCTGACTGGCTCATGCCCAGTTCGGCGGCGGCCGCACTGAAACCGCCCGCATCGACGACGGCGAGGAAAGCCCTCAGCTGCGGAATGTTCACGGTCATGCGAGAGCCTCATGTGTCTATGACAGCTATGCGTTGGATCCATGGTGCCAGGTTGGCGACGCTTGATCCGTGCCGCCGGCTCCGGCGGACGCACACCGAGCACTTGCCGAGGAGAGCCATGCCGTACTTCCGCGTCACCGTCCCCGACCCCGACCTCCCGGCCGACGTCCAGTGCGCCCTTGCCGAGGGTCTGACCCGGCTGGCGGTCTCGGTCCTGCACAAGTCCAGCGCGAGGACCATCGTCCACCTCAACCTGGTCCCGGCCGGCAGCTACTTCGTCGACGGCAGGCCCCTGAGCGGCGCCCGCGACGCGCACGTGGAGGCCAGCCTCACCCTGGGCACGAACAGCGCCGCGGAGAAGGCTGCCTTCATCGCCAGGGCCGGTGAGCTGCTGTCGGACATCCTCGGCCCGCTTCCCCGTTCCGGCGTCGCGCTGCACGAACTCCACCCCGAGAGCTACGGCTACAACGGAGTGACCCAATTCGACTACTACCGCCGCGCCGGGGACACGCCGACCGCCCTCGCTGCCCGCTGAACTGCCTGTCATCGGCCGGGTCGCGTTGCGCTGCGCTGGTGCCTGTGGCCGGCTTACGGCCGACCACAGGCGCCAGCCGGTGGCACAGGGCTGCTGCCAGTGAAGCGTTGTGCGCCCCCCGCGGGGCGGGCGGGGGCGGGCCACAGGGCCGGCGGGGGTGGCCCCCGGGGGGGGGTGCGCGACCAGAGGGGCCAGCAGCTCGAATTCGTGCTACGACCGGGCCCGCGGCCGGCCCGGCCCCTGCGCGGTGCGCTGTTCGGGGTCGATCCGCACGATCTCGTCGCCGGTCGGCGCGCTCACCGCGGG